>JASJDF010000025.1 GCA_030065715.1 Xenococcaceae cyanobacterium MO_188.B19
TCTAATCCTGATCGCATTAAACAAGAACTTACCGAACATGGTCTAGTTCCCGAAGATTGGGGGGGTGACACCATTATGGTTCCTGTCAGTGCCTTAAAAGGAGATAATTTAGATACACTCCTAGAAATGATCTTGCTAGTAGCAGAAATTGAAGAGTTATCGGCTAATCCTGACCGTTATGCCAAAGGAACAGTAATTGAAGCTCACCTAGACCGTGCTAGGGGTCCTGTTGCAACTCTGTTGGTTCAAAATGGAACTTTACGGGTAGGAGATAGTATTGTTGCTGGCTCAGTATTGGGTAAAATCCGCGCTATGATTGACGATCGCGGTGATAAAGTTGAAGATGCGACCCCATCCTTTGCTGTAGAGGTATTAGGGTTAAACGACGTTCCTGAAGCAGGAGACGAGTTTGATGTCTATCCATCAGAAAAAGAAGCTCGTGCGATCGCAGATACCAGAGCCGAGGCACAAAGAGACAATCGTTTGCAACAAGCAATGTCTTCTCGCCGGATCAGTTTAAGTACTCTTTCTGCCCAAGCTCAAGAAGGAGAACTCAAAGAACTAAATCTAATTCTCAAAGCGGATGTTCAAGGATCAGTAGAGGCTATTTTAGGCTCCTTGAAACAACTACCGCAAAATGAAGTTCAAATTCGAGTCTTATTAGCTGCACCAGGGGAAGTTACAGAAACTGACGTTGACTTGGCTGCTGCTAGTGGAGCAGTAATTATCGGCTTCAATACTACCCTAGCTAGTGGCTCCAGACAAGCTGCGGAAAACGAAGGGGTAGATATCCGTCAATACAATATCATCTACAAACTACTAGATGATATCCAAGGTGCAATGGAAGGTCTGCTAGATCCTGAAGAAGTTGAAGAAGCTTTAGGTCAGGTAGAAGTAAGAGCCGTATTCCCTGTAGGTCGCGGTGCTGTAGCTGGTTGCTACGTACTTTCTGGAAAAGTTGTTCGTAACTGTCAAATCAGGGTACGTCGTGGTCAACAAATTGTTTACGAAGGCAATCTTGATTCTCTCAAACGGATGAAAGAAGACGCCAAAGAAGTAAATGCTGGTTATGAGTGCGGTATTGGTACTGCTAAATTCCAAGACTGGAAAGAAGGAGATATCATCGAAGCCTATGAAATGGTGTTCAAGCGTCGTACTTTATCAACTAATTAATCTATGGTAATCAGATGGACTGAACAGTTTGAATAAACAACAGTCGTAATCTAGATATACTCGCGAATTGGCTGAAGTATCAGTCAATTCGTTTTTTAATCACTAGTCAAACTAGACAACTTTAAGACAAAATCTTTATATTGATAGAGTATTAAGTAGAATTTTATTAATTATGACCGATAATAACATCGCCCGCGATCGCTTTCGTTCTGCCTATGAAAACCGTTATACTTGGGATGAAAATTTTCCTGGTTATACTACACAAGTAGAACTAAAACAGGGAGAAGAAGTATATACAGGAATAATTAAAGTAGATCAAGATTTATCCGTAGAAGTTACAGGTATTGAGGACGAAAAAGTCCAAGAAAGTGTCTATAATCATCTGCGAGACGTGATTACTCACCGCAAACGCTCTTCTTTTGAAAAAGCTCATGGAAAAAGTACTTTTTCTCTAGGAGAAGAAGATACTACAGGAGCAGTAGAAATTCTGGTTAAAGGCGACTCTATGGGGTCAAACTATAAAATACGGGGAACAGAAATCTGTCAGGTTAGTCGAGTCATGGGACCCATAGCTTTTGTAATCAATACTAGTGATAGTCTGGATACAGGAGAAGGTTACATTTCTACTGGCTATAATGCAATTTTCCGCGATTCTAAAACTAATGATCTCAAGGGTAAGCGGGAATTTAAAGAAACCTATGAAAAGTTTGGTAATTATTATCTCCCCACTCACCAAGTAATTGAATCTCTCGATAAAGAAGGACAAAAAACCATTACTGAATTTACTTTTTCTCAAACCAGGCTTTTAGAATCAGCAATAGCTGTTTAATGTTCAATCTTCCCCAGAATAGCCATCATGGTGAGGGGATGACAAACAGATGGAAAATGTTTCGGGGTTTAGACAGTAGGGTTGAGTAAAGAACCTACCATAATTTGGGACATCAACACCATAATTGATAATGGAGCAGTCCTACTAACCAAGAATCCTTATAGAATCTATCTGTTGTCAAATTATCTTCCATGAAAACCAACTCTCGACTTAAAAAACTCGCCTCTTATTTGCGTCCCCATTGGCGAATGGTTTCTTTGGGGGGATTTTCTCTATTAATTGTTAATATTCTAAGTGCTTATATTCCACGAATAATTAGTAATAGTATCGACAAGCTAAATGAAGACTTCAGTTTTACCGATTTATCTCGCTATGGCTTGATTTTATTAGTTATGGCTTCGGTGATGTGGTTAATTAGAATGGCATCTCGTATCTTAATTTTTGGAGCAGGAAGACAGGTAGAATTCGATCTTAAACAGAGAATATTTCAACATCTATTGATTCTTGAGCCTAGTTATTTTGCGAGTAATACTTCTGGAGATTTAATTAACCGTGCTACTAGCGATGTAGATAATGTACGTCGTTTAGTGGGTTTTTCGGTTTTGAGTTTGGTCAATATTATTTTTGCTTATGGGTTAACTCTTCCTTTTATGTTGGCGATAAATGTGCGCCTAACCCTGATGGCAATCGTCATTTATCCGATGATGATTATTACAGTACAGTTGTTTAGTGGTCAATTACGCGATCGCCAGAAAGATGTACAAGAAAATCTCTCTGATTTGAGTGAGTTGATTCAAGAGGATATGAGTGGTATTTCTTTAATTAAGATCTATGCTCAAGAAGCGCAGGAAAGAGCAGCATTTCGCCGTAGGAATCGGCAATTGCTCAAATCCAATTTAAAATTAGCTCGCATTAGAAATTTACTTTTTCCGATCGTAGAGGGAATTTCTTATATTAGTTTATTACTGTTATTGTGGCTGGGGACTAAGGCGATCGCAAGTGGAGAAATTACAGTCGGTAACTTTATTGCCTTAATTTTGTATGTAGAGCGTTTAGTATTTCCAACAGCACTCTTAGGGTTTACGATTACGGCTTACCAAAGAGGAGAAGTCAGCATTGATCGGGTTGAGTCTATCCTGTATGTCAAGCCAAAAATTGCCAATTCTCCTCAACCTATCCCTTTACCCAAAGTAAAAGGAGAAATTGCAGCCCGAAACCTAAGTTATGCCTACCCTGGTAGTAAAACTCTGGCATTAAACAATCTTAACTTTACCATTAAACCAGGAGAAACCATTGCTATAGTAGGCTCAATTGGTGCGGGGAAATCTACCCTAGCAAACATTATTCCTCGTTTATTAGATGTTGCACCAGAGCAATTATATATAGACGGGTACGATATTACTCAACTAAATTTATCAGACTTAAGAAAAGCGATCGCCTATGTACCCCAAGATAGTTTTCTTTTCAGTACCACGATTAAAAATAACATCCGCTATGGCGAGCCTCTAATTGAAACCCCAGAAATTGAATATGCAGCGAAACAAGCCCAAATTCATCCTGAAATCCTTAATTTTCCCCAAAAATATGAAACTGTAGTAGGTGAAAGAGGTATTACCCTTTCTGGCGGACAAAGACAACGTACATCTTTGGCTAGAGCTTTATTAATTGATGCCCCAATTCTAATTTTAGATGATGCTTTATCTAGTGTGGATAATAAAACAGCTACAGAAATTCTGAATAACCTTTCTCCAGAAAGAGATAAAAGAACTATAATTTTTATCTCTCATCAACTATCTGCTACGGCTACGGCTGATCGTATTTTAGTTATGGATAAAGGCAAAATTGTTCAAACAGGTACTCATGAACAACTAGTAGAATGTGCAGGTGTCTATAAATCTTTGTGGGAACAACATCAAATTAAAGAGATTTTGAGTTGAGTAATGAGTAATAAACCACTAATGTCAAACTCTATTAAATCTTCTTGTACTTGAGTCATTATTTTTTTCTATTATTTTATTTCAGTGTCGCTCCCATAGTACCAATTCTTAAAATTAAGGAACCACAAATCAATCTTCCTTTTAACAATTTTCGGATTTGTCAGTTTTGCTGTTTCTAAAACCTAGAAAACCAAAGACCCCAATAGAGATTATTAATCCTAAACCTGGGCTAAAGTTAAAAGGAACATCAGTTTGAATGTAATTAAAGATAAAATCGTCACTAACGTTTTCATCAGATGTATAGAAACGAGCATAATCAATATTTGTTAAATCTATATCACCACCAGCATCACTAGTAGATTCAATTCTATTGAAGTACCTGAAATCAATATTGGTAGGAGAAGCTATATTAGAGGTTATTGTCTGACTCAGAGTTGCCACGTTGTCACTAGTATCTCTAAGTTCAAAATTTAGAGTTATATCTCCATCTCCCGTTCCTAAATTTAATGATTCTATATTAATTACGATGCCTTGTTGTACAACCCCTCCGTCAATTGTAAAATCTGTGGGAGTGTTTGAGGTATCGTTCCCATCCCATAAGATTTCTGAATTAATTATGACGTTAGCAGCAACATTAATAGCTGCTGTACCACTTACGCAACCTAGATCGAGATCACAACCAAGGATAAGCTCATTAGTCCCGCGAACTCTCTGACTACTAGTTTTAGTTATTGTAATTCTACGTTTACCACCGAACACAGTAGTATCTAGGTTTTGATCTTGATCGGTACGGCTTGTACCTGCTGATGAATTCCCAGAAAGAGTTACATCTTGAAAATCACTCGTTTGAAAACTTGTAAACAGATCAAGACTAAATCCCATTGCAGGAGTTTGAGCCAACCCCAGCAGTATAGTTCCTAAACCTAAGCTTTTAATAGCCAGTAAATTTTTTGAGTAAAGCATATAACTAGAGACGTTAATTAACTACTACTCTTAAGATCTTAATTGAGTAATATGAGTAATCACCTTCGTAAAGTTACTGAAAGTTTTATTTAACTAGTTTTATGTAAGTACTCAAGTAAAATTAATTAAGTACTTACATATAATCAATTAAATAACTTACATATAATCAATTAAACAGTTGAGGGATAAATCAGAAAACAGGAAATAGTTAACGTGTTACAAATAATTATTACAATGTGCTGGTGTCTATAAATCTTTGTGGGAACAATATCAAATTAAAGAGATCCTTAATTAAGGAACAAGGAGCAAGGAGTAAACTAACCACTAACTAAAATCATGAAAAACGTAATAATTTACACTGATGGAGCTTGTACTGGTAATCCTGGTGCTGGAGGTTATGGCGCAGTCTTGATATGTGGAGAAAATCGTAGAGAGATTTCTGGGGGTTATAAATTAACCACTAATAACCGCATGGAAATGATGGCTGCGATCGCAGCTTTAGAAGCTTTAAAACAAAAATGTGCTGTTACTCTTCATAGTGATTCTAAATATATGGTGGATGCTGTAAACAAAGGTTGGGCTAAAAAATGGCAAGCTAACGGCTGGAAGCGCAACAAGAAAGAAAAAGCGAAAAACCCTGACTTGTGGCAAAGAATGCTTGATTTATGTCAAAAACACCAAATTGACTTTGTTTGGGTCAAAGGTCATGCAGGAATCGCCGAAAATGAAAGATGTGATACCCTTGCCGTACAAGCAGCTCGTGGGGATAGTTTATTGATAGATGAAGGATATCTAGTAAGTAATAAGTAATAAGTAATAAGTAATAAGTTTTTCAATGAACAATCCTAAAGGATACCGCTTCGCATATCAACAATCAACAGTCAACAATAATTACATTAAACTAGATCAATTTCTCAAATGGCAAGGAATTGTGCAAACTGGAGGAGAAGCTAAAATCAGAATTAAAGAAGGAGAAGTAATAGTCAATGGAGAGATTGAAACCCGTCGGGGAAAAAAATTAAGAACAGGCGATCGCGTTTCTGTTGGGGGAAATAGTTATGATGTTCAATTGGATTAGTCAAACAAGATGATTGCGAGTAAAGATAATTCGGTAAATATTGTTGGTATTCTCCAGAGTGAAACTACTTTATACATTATTAAAAGGCTACTCCAAGCCATCATAACCTTGTTGATCGCTTCGGCTCTGAGTTTTTTCATTATTCAACTAGCACCAGGAAACTATCTGGATACTTTTCGTAATACCCCCCAAATCTCTCCTGAATACATCGCAGATTTAGAACAAAGATTCTGGCTAGATCGTCCACCCATAGAACAGTATGGACGTTGGTTATGGAGAGTAGTTACTCAGTTTGATTTTGGTGAAAGTTTTATCTATTTTCGCTCCGTTAATAGTCTCCTACTAGAGAGAATTCCTGCAACTTTACTCTTAGCTATTGCCTCAATTATTGTTACATGGGCGATCGCATTACCTTTGGGAATTATCAGTGCAGTTAAGCAAAATACTTTGATAGATAGAGTTTTAAGAGTTATTAGCTACATAGGACAGGGGTTTCCTAGTTTCATTACCGCTCTATTTTTACTAGTCTTTGCTCAATACACATCCCCTCTATTTCCTGTAGGGGGAATGACCAGTATTAATCATTCCCAATTGTCTTCTTTAGGGAAAATTTTAGATATTGGATGGCATATGATTTTACCTACAGTTGCTTTAAGTATTACTAGTTTTGCTAGTTTACAAAGACTTACTAGGGGACAATTACTCGATGTGTTGCGTCAAGAATATATCCAAACCGCTCGCGCTAAAGGTTTACCAGAAAGTAAAGTGTTATATGTTCATGCTTTACGCAACGCCATTAATCCTCTAATTACCCTAATTGGATTTGAGTTTGCTAGTCTCTTAAATGGTTCTTTTATTGCCGAATTTTTCTTTAATTGGCCTGGTTTAGGAAAACTCACTCTACAAGCAGTACAAGCTCAAGATTGGTATGTAGTAATGGGTAGCTTGATGATGGGGGCAACAATGTTAATTATCGGTAATCTCTTGGCTGATTTATTGCTAAAAGTTGCTGATCCCCGTATTAAATTAGAAGATTTAAAGTAATAAGAGCTTAAAAACAATTATTAAGAAATACTAAAATTTAAGTAACAAAATATACATTTTTCTGGGCAAAAATCAGGTATTATACTGGCTATAAAAAATTTAAGAAGGCTTCTAGGGTTCCGACTTATTAGAAATGTTCATAAGTGACTGGTCCGAGAGAAGCAAGCTACCCGAAATAGTATTCATAGTGTTTAGGTAGCCCCACGGCGGGACAAAAGCCCGGGAGGATTCGATACTTCAAGGAAAGTGTTGAGCTTCTTGGGTTTTTTGGATTTGAGATCAATTGTCGAGGAACAATTTTTATGAGCGAACAATCTTCATTCAGATCGCCAAGTAATGATGAAAACGAATATCAAAGGGAAGCAGAACAAGCACTAGAGAAAGAACAGCAACTCCCCCTAACAGGCTGGCAACAAGAAGTAGATAAAGGCTTAGAATATGGTTTAGAAGCAGCTCAAAGTATTAAAGACCGAACTATCTCTACTTTTTCGCGGGGAGAATTACCCCACTATGCAGGGATTAATACTTTTCTTAAAGCTCCTTATCTAGAGGATGTGAACCAAGTCGGAAATTATGATGTGGCAATTATTGGAGTTCCCCATGATTCTGGCACTACCTATCGACCTGGTACTCGTTTTGGACCCCAAGGTATTCGCAAAATCTCGGCTTTATATACCCCTTATAACTTTGAGCTTGGAGTAGATTTGCGCGAACAGATTACCCTCTGCGATGTGGG
The DNA here is from genome assembly GCA_030065715.1 of Xenococcaceae cyanobacterium MO_188.B19. Classification (GTDB taxonomy): domain Bacteria; phylum Cyanobacteriota; class Cyanobacteriia; order Cyanobacteriales; family Xenococcaceae; genus JASJCP01. Next base: position 7,761 of record JASJDF010000025.1, read on the forward strand.
GGATATATTTACTATTCCCGCTAATAATGAAAAGTCCTTTGATCAGATTTCTAAAGGTGTAGCTCATGTATTTAGTTCTGGTGCATTTCCGATCATTTTAGGAGGCGACCATTCCATTGGGTTTCCTACAGTCAGAGGGATTTGTCGTCATTTAGGAGATAAAAAGATTGGTATTATTCACTTTGATCGCCATGTAGATACCCAAGAAACAGATTTAGACGAGAGGATGCACACCTGTCCTTGGTTTCACGCTACTAATATGGCAAATGCACCAGCAAAAAACTTAGTCCAAATGGGCATTGGTGGTTGGCAAGTACCGCGCCCTGGTGTGAAGGTATGTCGGGAAAGAGCGACCAATATTCTAACAGTTACTGATATCACTGAAATGGGGTTAGATGCAGCAGCCGATTTTGCCATAGAGAGAGCTACAGACGGAACAGACTGTGTTTGGATTAGCTTTGATATTGACTGTATCGATGCAGGTTTTGTCCCTGGTACTGGTTGGCCCGAACCAGGAGGTTTATTACCCCGTGAGGCTTTATATTTACTCAAAAAAATCGTCCAAAACACTACTGTCTGCGGGATCGAAGTAGTAGAAGTTTCTCCGCCCTATGACGTTAGTGATATGACCGCATTAATGGCAACCCGCGTTATTTGTGACACTATGGCTCATCTAGTGATATCAGGACAACTACCTCGTACAGAAAAGCCCTCGTATATTCACGAAGAAGCCCAGGTGGTAGATGAACCTTGGAGTTGAGTAAGAGAGCAGGAGACTGGGAGACTGAGAGACTGGAAGAACTTTTTTCAGATATAAGTACCTAAGCAATTTGTACATTCCCTAACACCGAACACCGAACACCTATCTCAACTATTCACTTCTTTGTTAAAAACCTACCCTTAGTAAGTACAAATCATGTATAAACTATATGACTTTCTTCCTTCTGGTAATGGCTATAAAGTTCGGTTGCTGTTGAATCAGTTAGAGATTCCATTTGAATTAATTGAGCTAAATATTTTAAAAGGAGAAACCAGAACATCTGAATTTTTAGCTAAGAATCCTAACGGCAAAATTCCCTTGCTGGAAATTGCATCTAACATATTTATCTCTGAATCTAATGCAATTTTGTTTTATCTCGCTCAAGAAACAAAATATTTTCCTCAAGATAAATACGAACAAGCACGAGTAATGCAATGGCTATTCTTCGAGCAATTCAGTCACGAACCTAACATTGCAACTCCTCGTTATTGGATTAGTGTGCTTCAGCAACCAGAAAAGTATCGAGAACAAATCAAACAAAAGCAAAAACTGGGTTATGCAGCTTTAAAGATTATGGAACAGCATCTTAAAACCAGTGATTTTTTTGTGGCAAATAAATACACTATTGCTGATATTGGTCTTTATGCTTATACCCACGTTGCCGAAGCAGGAGGATTTGACTTGAGCGACTTTTCTGCTATTAATTGTTGGTTTAAAAGAGTTCAATCTCAACCCAGACATATTTTAATTACAGATTCAGAATTGGGTAAATGAACTGAATGTGCTGTATATGCCATCTTTCGGAACGAATGTACGATCTCAAAGTATTAGACTTTGCCTAACAATAATTACTATTTACTAATGAGTGAAGAATGCACGAAACAGACATGACCAAGGCTTTAATTATAACGGTTAAAGATTGGTATCGCTCCCAAATACCCCAACCCAAAATCAACAAAATTCATCTCATAGTCGGTCAGTTTACTTGTGTTGAGCCTCTAAGTTTGAAGTTTGCCTTTGAAGTTCAAACCCGAAATACCTTCTTAGAAGGAGTAGAGCTAGCTATCCAAGATATCCCTCTAATTGCTTTTTGTCATACGTGCCAACAAGAATATAAACCCAATATTGGACTGCAATATAGCTGTCCCGATTGTAAGTCGCCGATGGACGATATTCGCTCTGGTCGAGAACTAAAAATCGATCGCATTGAATATTCAACACTAGAAGAACAAGTAGTAAAACAAACATAAACTACCGCTATTTCATTCCTCATTTCTCATTGCTCATTCCTTTTTCTTTAAAACAATGCACCAAACCTTTGACGCAGCACTAGAAATTAATTTACTTCATGCTAACCAAACAGGAGCAGACCATAATCGCAAGCATTTTGATCGCTGGGGTATTACTTGCCTCAATATTATGAGCAGTCCTGGGGCAGGAAAAACTGTTCTCTTGGAACAAACTCTCAAAGTCTTAAAAGATAAATTTAAAATTGCAGTTATTGAAGGAGATATGACTACCGAATTGGATGCAGATCGTCTCCGTAAATATGATGTTCCTGTAATTCCTATTAATACAGGGCGTTCTTGCCATTTAGATTCCAAAATGGTCGCGGGAGGCATTCACACTTTAGAACATCAATACAATCCCCATGATTTTGATTTGGTTTTAGTAGAAAACGTTGGCAATCTAGTTTGCCCTGCTGAATTTGAAGTGGGGGAACACGCCAAGGTTGCTTTATTGAGCGTTACGGAAGGGGAAGATAAACCTTTAAAATATCCCGTGATGTTCCAAGAAGCAGATTGTCTATTAATTACCAAAACCGATTTAGCTCCCTATTTAGACATCGATCTAGACTGCATTGCCGATAACGTGCGACAAATGAATCCTAATATCACTATTATTTACCTCTCAGCAAAAACAGGGGCAGGTTTGTCCCAATGGTTTGATTGGATCGAAAAAATTCTCCAACAAAACCCAGTCAAACACCTATCAACACAAGTTTAAAAACATAGGGGTGAAGTGAAAGTTAGCCCCTAGAAATACAAAATCATATATGGTCAAAATTAAGCAGGGGTAACTATGACAGAAAAGCTTCTCTTCTGGGGCATCATCCTATTTTTATTTGCTACTTTAGCCATTGGTATGTGGGCAGCCAAACAAGTTAAAGGAGATAGTGAAAACTATCTAGTTGCTGGAAGGGGACTAGCCTTACCTTTAGCAGCAGCAACCTTAATGGCACAGTCGGTAGATTCTAATGCCACTCTGGGCAATACGGATTTAGCTGCCGAATTTGGTTTTTGGGCTGGTGCATCTTTACCAATTGGGTTGGCACTATGTTTGTTTTTAACTGCCCTATTTTTTGCCAAACCCATGAATCGTATGGGTTTGATAACCCTGCCAGATTTTTATCGAGTTAAATATAATCGTAAAACCGAAGTCGTGGCATCAATATTGATGGTGTTGAGTTTTTCCTTTTTATTAGCTGGTAATTTAGTGGCGGGAGGATACTTATTTAAAGCTTTTTTAGGCACAAGTTATACGGCGGGAGTGATGCTCTTGGCAATTGTGGTCTTTATCTATACTGCTAGTGGAGGACTATTTGCTGTGGCATATACTGATGCCATTCAAGTTGCGATCGCTTTTGTTGGTTCCATAGGGTTACTCACTTTTATGGTTACTAACTTTGGTTTAGCAATCCCTACGGATACTGGTCCTCTAGCTTTGGCTCAACTCGCTGATCCTGCTGCTGGTGCTGCTATTAACTGGGCAACTTTGCTGGCATTGGGATTGGGAGATATTGTCGCGATCGATTTTATGGCGCGTATTTTTGCGGCGAAAAGTCCCGAAACTGCCCAAAAAGCTTGTTTAATCGGCTCTGCTGGCACAATAATTATTGGTGTTCCTTTTTCCTTAATTGCCCTATCTGCACCCCAAATTCTAGCTGATGCGGGGATTACTGCCGATGGTCCAATCCTTTATGCCTTATTAAACGGAGTAGTTCCACCCCTATTGGGACTCTTAGTAATTGTGGCAATTCTTTCTGCTTCTCTTTCCACCGCCGATGGCGCAATCCTTGGTACTTCTTCTGTTATTGCCCACAATATTATCGGTATTCGTTCCGACGAGCATAATGCAGCAGGAGACAGATTATTGTTACTGACTCGTGCTATGGCTTTTGTCATTACGGTAATGGGAGTATTTTTTGCTTTGAAAGTTCCCCAAACTGGAGTTTTACTATTGCTCGCGTTCGATCTGGGTTTTGCAGGGTTACTCATTCCTTTGGCAGGTGGTCTTTATTGGAGGGGTGCTACTTGGCAAGGTGCATTATCTTGTATTATTTTAGGCTCTCTGACGCGACTAATATTGTTTGTGTTGATGCCCACAACATTTGGTATTGATAATACCCTCTTATATATTCCTAACAATATCTTTACGGCAGATTTTGATGGTTTTCCTACTTTAATTAGTCCTCTAGTAGGATTAGCAGCATTTATAATTATTTCCAAGCTGACAGGAGGAAATAAAGAGGCTAGAAAATCTGTGCTTTCTCAAGAGATAGAAGCTCCAATGTATCGCCAATAAATAATTAGAATATTGCGATCGCAATTATTAATTCTTAACGATAGTAAGTAACACCACGATATTTTAATTTAGTTTTCTGCTGGGACTTTAACACTTGGGCTTTTTCTATTTTTATAGTTAAATCCCAAGCTCTATCCAATCTTTCTAAATCATCTAAATAAAAACAATTTTGAAGAAATTCTCTTTTATGGTTATACCAAAAAGTAATCGGGTCAAAAATCGGTTTTACTTCAGACTTGTAGAATAGCTGTTTTATATATAGTAACCAGGGAAATTTAGGATTGATTCTCGCTTTTGCAGAATTGCCACGATAAACAATTTCTTTCTTTCTTGTTTCTACTAGTGAAGTCAAAAGACATTGATTTTTTTCTTTGTACTGTACTCCCCTATAAGTTAGTTTCATGAGATTACCTCTGTATACTGGTTTATTATGAGGTGCGTTCGTTGAAGATTTTCAAACTACTATTCCTTCCGTTCATCTTTTATAGCGCGATGGGACAAAACATGAACGGTTTTATAATTGTATTTTTATGATTCATCAATCTTTTTGCTATAACAATCAATTATTGTTTAGTTGAATCAAATCAAAAAATTCTAAATCGATAATCTTTATCTACTTCCTCAACTACTGTTTCAACAATATCGATAACAGTCTTACTTAATTGGTGAATACCAAAACCATATATAGTAATCATTGCAATAATAAAAATCAGGACACCTAATTGATAAGAGTCTTGCTCGGCTAAATTAGATGTTGTTTTAGTTTTATTTTGCTCGAGTTGCTTATGATTTTGTTTAGATTCATAATCTAAGTTACAACAAGATGATAGACTAGAATATTGCTCATTAATATCAGTATTTTCCATTGTAAATTCTCTTCTCAAACGTTCTCTAAATAAGAAAAATTCATCCATATACGTAGTGATAGTTGCTACAAAGAAGCAGCACTTCTACAGTGGAGTAATCTGTGACTTTTCCGTATTAAAAGAAAGAATCGGGAAGAACTAGAGAGAAAAATTAACCCTGGATTTTTTTGGATTTTAGTTTTTTCAGCTTTGAGCGAATTTTGTTTTTAAAACCTTTTGCTAGACAGGTAGAGTTTTTGCCAAAATTCTCTACTTGTTCTTGATCGCTGTTTAAATTTACCACTATACAGACAATCGATCGATTTCCTATCTCATACGAAATCCTGTTTAGATACAACACTTTAAAATTGCGAGAAGTCAGAAGTCAGAAGCCCTAAAGGATATATGCGTAGCGGTATCCCCTTGCGGGACACCTTCGGCTATCAGAAGTCAGAAAGGTTTAAGCTAATTTTACGCTTTAAACTAAAAGTATACTTTGGTAAGCGGATTTAGTATCACAAGTTGAACTTGCCACGAACCATGCACCTATTTACTACATGATTAACTGCGCTCATCCACTCCATTTTGCTCATATACTTCAAGGAGACGAATACTGGTTAGACAAAAAAATTCAGGCTCTCAGAGCCAATGCTTCAATCAAAAGCCATGCTGAATTGGATGAAGCGGAAGAATTAGACGCAGGTAATCCTCTAGAACTTAGTATCCAATACCAAAAACTTAAAACTTTGCTACCTAACTTAAATATTCTTGGTGGTTGCTGCGGTACTGATATTCGTCATATTGAAGAGATCTGCAAAGGAGCATTATCTCTTGAGCAACGTTATTAAAAATCCCATTATTTGGCATGAAAGTCTCTGATTTTAACCTATTTTTTGTTCTAGTTCCATAGGATAAGCGATCGCTCCAGTAATTAAATTTGTATAATATAGTAGTTTTTGCTTTTCTAAGGTAAGCTCTAGTTAAGTCAGAGAATAGACCATAGGTAATAGAAAAGAGTTAAACCTAACACCTATAAAAAATGAGACTCCATCTTAAAATTTGGCGACAACCCAACCCAGCAACCACAGGTAAATTTGTCGAATATACCTTATCTGATGTTCATCCAGAAATGTCTTTTCTAGAGATGCTGGATGTGCTAAACGAACAATTAATTACCAACAATCAAGAGCCTGTAGAATTCGATCATGACTGTCGGGAGGGAATCTGTGGCTCTTGTGGGATGGTGGTTAATGGAATTGCTCACGGTAAACAAAAACTAACTGCGGTGTGTCAATTGCATTTGCGCTCTTTTCAAGATGGAGAAACCATTACAGTTGAACCTTGGCGTGCTAAAGCTTTCCCTGTAATTAAGGATTTGGTAGTAGATCGCTCCTCTTTTGACCGTATTATGATGGCAGGAGGATATGTTTCAGTAAATACGGGTGCACCAGCCGATGCTAACTCTTTACCTATAGCTAAAGCCAACAGCGATCGCGCTTTTGATTATGCTGCTTGTATCGGTTGTGGTGCTTGTGTTGCAGCTTGTCCTAATGCTTCTGCATCTCTATTCACCGCTGCCAAAATATCTCACTTAGCTTTACTTCCCCAAGGACATCCCGAAAGAAAGTTACGAGTTCATAAAATGACAGAACAAATGGCACAAGAAGGCTTTGGAGATTGTTCTAATCACGGAGAATGTGAAGCAGTATGTCCTAAAGGTATTTCTATTGAGGCTATTGCTATGATGCGCCGAGAATATATCAAATCTTGGTTTTAAATCAAAATTATTGAGCAGTTGCTTACAGCTATCCTCCGCTAACAGGAGGAATAAAAACTATTTCATCACCATTATTAATTATGGTGTTAGCTTCCACAAATTCTAAATTCACTCCAAAACGAGTAACATCACGCCATTTTTCTAGTTCTGGTTTTTCAATTAATACATAATCTAATACTTCCCCGACAGTAGTTGAAGAGGGAAAATCTAAATTTAACTCAGGGAGATTATAAGCTTCTTGATAAGCAGCAAATAATTTTATAGTTATAGAAATAGAAGAATTTGACATTAACCTTTGTTACTTATCACTTATTACTTAATCTTCTACGCGATAGCCAAATTCCGCTAAACGTAATCTGGATTGTCGCCATTTCGGTTCAACTTTTACAAACAATTCTAAATAAACTTTACCTGCAATCAGTTTTTGAATTTGCTGACGCGCTTCGGAACCTATTTGTTTTAGCATACTACCTTTATTGCCAATAATAATTCCTTTTTGAGATTTTCTTTCTACATTAATTGCGGCAAAAACTTTAGTTATTTTGGTAGTTTCTTCAACTTTTTCAATTGCGATCGCGACAGAATGGGGAATTTCTTGACGAGTTTGGAGTAAAATTTGTTCTCTAATTAATTCTGCCATAATAAATCTTTCTGGTTGATCTGTGACCAAATCAGGAGGATAGTAATAAGGACCTGGTTCTAAGTTTTCAGCTAAGATATTTTGTAACTTTTCTGTTCCTTTTCCTGTCGTCGCAGAAAATTTTACTACTGACCAATTTTTTTCTTCAATTAACTCTAGATAACTGCGATCGAGTTCTTGATAGTTTTCTCCTTGTAAATCTACTTTATTTAATCCCAAAACTACAGGAACTTGACAATGTTTTAATAGGTCTATAATAAAGCGATCGCCTTTACCAGCCACAGTAGAGCTATCAACTAAAAATAGAACTAAATCTACAGAATTAATTGCTGACTGAGCATTTTTAACTAATACTCTGCCTAGTTCATGATGGGGTTTATGAATTCCAGGAGTATCAACAAAAATAATCTGTAATTCAGAAGTAGTTAATATTCCTTGTAAGCGGTTACGAGTAGTTTGAGCTACAGGAGATGTTATGGCAATTTTTTGTCCCACCAACTTATTCATTAAAGTTGATTTACCCACATTAGGTCTGCCAATAATTGCGACAAAACCAGATTTAAAATTCTCTGGAGCAATGGGAATAGTAAATTGGGATTCATCCATCATAATTCAATAATTTACACTGCTAAAATATCTAAAACGTATTCCCCTTGGTTAACACATTCATTGGCTGATAGATCAAATACTAAGCCATCTGTTTCAGCTTTAATATCAATTACTTCTGGTAATTTTTGTTGCTTATTGAAGCTTAATAATTGATATAAGAGATCGCCTTTTCTAACTAAAGTTTTCAAAGATAACCTGTTTTGAATCATCCCACCACGAGGCGCATAATAACTTTTTACAGTATCTCTTGAGACTAATTTTATTGGCTTATCATCTAATAAAATTGAATTAGTTAATACTTTTTTATAAGATAAATAGTTTTTAATTCCTGCTATTCCCTTTTTCACTGAATTAGGATTCATGGTCATACCAGAACCTAATTCTAGAGTCCAAGATTCCACGTCAAATATTACATTTTTACCTAACTTTTTTAGTTCCCTTTCTAATGCTAACCAGGGTCTTAAAAAAGCTTCATCAAAAGCATCTCCATCATATTCAGTCATGAAAATACCATATTCAAGCAAAAAATATTGAGCAGTTGCTTCTCTAGTAGCAAAACAAAACAAAAAATCTATTGCCTGATTACTAGAACTATGAATATCAATTACATAGTCTGCATCTAAACATAAAGATTGCAGTTTCGCCCGATATTGTTTGCTAACTGTACCACTTTTAGGTTGTTGTAATTTAGTTAATTCTTCTGACCAAGCCCGTTGAATTTTAGCTCGATAATTTTCTTTGATAATCTCTGGCTCATTGTCTATTTGAGATTTAGCAAATTCTGTTAAGTCTTTACAATATTTCGCGTAATCCCAAAAGATACGATTCCAGTTTTTGCCATCATAACTATTAAAGCGACCAGTAGAAAATATATGATTTCTTTGATTAGTTCCTAAAGGATTACATACTGGAACCAACCAAATTTCTCCTTGAATTTCACTACTATTTAAGGAAGAAAAAAATCTCATTAACTCCTGAATAACTGCATTACCAACAATTTCTGCCCCGTGAAGATTAGACTGAATATAGACTTTTTTTCCAGGCTGTTGACCAATAAATTTATATACCTGAAGAGACAAGTTATCTCCAGAGGCTAGTTGCAGCAAATCATAAGTAGAAATAATAGGATTCATAAAACCTCTCCCACCTGAGTTAGATAATAGCCTCTAAAAGTTAATTATTTGTTTAATAACTCAACCTAACAAGAATAAGGATTATTAGAATCCCTTGCTTCTTCAAATTAATTCAAAGTTTCAGCTGTATCAGGAGAATTCGCTAACTCCGCTAATCTTTCCTGTTGATCTTGAGAGATGCAAGATTGAATTATATTTTCGATATCTCCCTCTAATAAACCAGCTAGGGTAAAGTTTTGTCCTAATCTATGATCGGTAACACGGTTATCTTTATAGTTGTAGGTACGGATTTTTTCCGATCGCGCTCCTGTTCCTACTTGCGATCGCCTCATAGAAGTAACCGCTTCTTGTTGTTCTGCGAGTTTTATTTCATAGAGTTTAGCCCGCAAAATTTGCATCGCCCGTTCTCTATTTTGTAGTTGCGATCGCTCTTCTGTACAAAAAATCCGAATACCAGTCGGTTTATGAATTAAATCCACTGCTGTTTCAACTTTGTTGACGTTTTGCCCACCTGCACCACCAGAACGAGCGGTTTTCATTTCAATTTCGGTAGGATCGATTTTAACTTCCACATCATCAACTTCTGGCATAATTGCTACTGTAGCAGTGGAAGTGTGAACCCTTCCCCCTGCTTCAGTTACAGGAACTCTCTGTACGCGGTGTACTCCTGCTTCAAATTTCAGCTTACTATAAACTGAATCTCCTTGAATTTCCAGGATTGCCTCTTTAAAGCCCCCCATATCAGCCAGAGACTCGCTCACTAGCTTAACCGTCCATTTCTGACTTTCGGCATAACGTGAGTACATTCGGACTAAATCTCCAGCCCAAATACTAGCTTCATCTCCTCCTGTACCAGCCCGAATTTCTAACATGATATTCTTGTCATCATTGGGGTCTTTTGGTAACAGCAAGACTTTGAGCTTGTCTTCTAGGTTCGCAACTTCTTCGGTTAACTCTTCTACTTCCATAGCAGCCATTTCCTTCATTTCAGGATCGCTGTTAGATTCTTTGTAAATTTCCTTGGCTTCGGCTAATTGTTCTGTAGCTTCTTGCCATTTTTCATAAGTAAGTACTGTTTCTTCTAAGGAAGACCTAGCTTTCGCAACTTTTTGTAATTCACTGGGATTCGTTGCAATATCAGGATCTGCCAAACGACGAGTCAATTCTTGATAGGTTTGCTCTACTGATTTTAGTTTATCTAGTAAATAACTTTCTGCCATGATCTTAAATTCCTAAGTAACCAATATAAAAATATAGCGAACCCAGCAGTTGATTTTACTTAACTGCTGGGCTTATAAAATTATTTAGTGAGTTATTTTTCTTTATCAGAATCAGTGGTATTAGCACTAGAATCGAGCATACCGTATTTACGCAAGAAGCGATCAACTCGCCCTTCTGTATCAATGATTTTTTGAGTACCAGTATAAAAAGGGTGATTTCCTGACCAAACATCAACGTGAATTTCTGGCTGTGTAGAACCAACGGTCATCACAACTTCACCGTTACAAATAACTTTCGCTTCAGGATACCAGGCGGGATGGATATCGGTTTTGGGCATAATAATTCTTCCTTTTATATTTAATTTTAGCGTTTGGAGAATTGAGGAGCTTTACGAGCTTTGTGTAAGCCGTATTTTTTCCGCTCTTTACAACGGGGGTCGCGAGTTAAGTAACCTTCTATTTTGAGAGGTTGACGATTATTAGGGTCTTGTTGGCATAAAGCTCTAGCTACACCTAGTTTAACTGCATCTGCTTGACCTGTTAAACCACCACCATGAGCATTGACGAGGATATCATACTCGTTTTCAAATCCTAAAGTTTCGAGGGGAGCTTTTAAGGATTGGATATAGTTGGGAATGCGGTTAAAATAGTCTCTACCTGGCTTGCCGTTAACAATAACGTTGCCCTCTCCTGGTACCAGACGCACTCTCGCGATCGCAGATTTGCGACGACCTGTACCCCAATATACTACTCTGTCTTGATTTTCTGTTCCTTCCATTATTTAACTCCTGTGGGAATTGTGTTAATTGTTAGTGTTTCAGGCTGTTGTGCTTCATGGGGATGTTCTGAACCTGCATAAACTTTGAGTTTAGTAAATAGTTTGCGTCCCAAAGAGTTTTTAGGTAACATTCCTTTTACTGCTTTTTCAATAATTCTTTCGGGAATACGGGCTTGAAGCTGATCGAAAGTTTCCATTTTCATCCCCCCTGGTCTTCCAGAATGGCGACGATAAAGCTTTTGTTGTCCTTTTCTGCCTGTAACTACTACTTTTTCGGCGTTGACAACAATTACAAAGTCTCCTGTATCCATATGAGGAGTATAGGTGGGTTTGTTTTTACCACGGAGAATCATGGCAATTTCTGTCGCTAGACGACCTAAACGCTGGTCGGCTGCGTCTATAACATACCATTTTTGCTCTAGGGTATCTTTAGTTGGTAAGGGGGTTTTGGTCATCATATGCTTGTGTTTGGTAATTAGTTTTTTTGTATATTAGAGATAATATTAGGGGGCTAGAAGATAGATAGGTTGGGTATCAAACCAAACTTGCTTGGGAAAAGGAAATAGGGGATACCCGACTCTTAATAAGCATAATCCTTTGGCAGGGGCAGAATATTTAACTTCTTCTCGCCGTTGATTTTGCCATATTTCGGTAAAGTTTTCGACACTTCTTTTGCCAATGCCTACTTCAATTAGCATTCCTACCAATAAGCGCACCATGCCATACAAAAATCCATCAGCTTGTATTTCTAAATGGAGAAAATAATCTTGACGATAACATTTGGCTTCTTGGACATTCACCCAAGAGTGTTTCCTCGACGAACCAGCTCTTCTGAAGGCTGCTAAATTATGTTTGCCAATCAAAGGAGTTAAAGCCGACTGAATTGAAAGCTCATTTAAAGGATTGTGATAGTAGTGCCAAGCTATAGACTTAACAAATAGATTGGGAATCTTGCCTGTATATATCGTGTAACGATAGCGTCGCCAGATGGCACTAAAGCAAGCGTGCCAATCAACTGGAACTTCAGCAGAAGCCCTAATTAAGATGTCTTCTGGCAGTTTTGAGTTAAGAACCTTGCTCCACTTGTGGGGTGGAATAGAACCTGAGTAGGCAAAATGAGCTACTTGTGCTGCTGCATGAACTCCTGCATCAGTCCTCCCCGCACCATAAATGGTTACAGGATGACCTACAACAGATGAGATCGCATCTTCAATCTCCCCTTGTATAGTTTTTCCTCGTGGTTGTCTCTGCCAACCATTATAGTCAGTACCCAGATATTGAATCACTAAAGCGACTCTAGGAGTAGTAGGGGGGTGTAATTGATTAGAGTTCATTAGACATCATCTCGCAGCAGATTTGCCTAAATTAGTTCAATAATTGCCATTTCTGCATTGTCTCCTCGACGACGCTTGGTTCTGACAATACGAGTATAACCACCATTGCGATCGCCATAGCGGTCGCCAACAGCTTGGAATAACTCATTAACTAATTTTTTGTCATAGAGATAACCCAAAGCTCTTCTTCTAGCAGCAAGAGAACCGTCTTTAGCCAGAGTAATCATTCTCTCTACTTCGCTTCTTACTGCCTTAGCGCGAGTTTTAGTAGTGGTAATTTGACCATGACGAATAACTTGAGTTGCTAAAGAGCGCAACAGAGCCTTTCTTTGGTCAGCTGGCAGTCCCAGCCTTGGTACTTTACATCGGTGACGCATAACTGTTAATTGACTACAAGTTTATGTAATTAGCTTTTACCTGATTTTTCTTGGGGTAAGGTAATTCCCAAACGTTTTTGCAACGCTTCTATCACTTCATCAGCAGATTTCTGACCGAAGTTTTTGATTTCCAAGAGATCTTCTTGAGTATAATCTAGTAAGTCAGAAACCGAGTTGATCTGAGCCCTTTTCAGACAGTTGTACGCCCTGACAGATAGTTGCAACTCTTCGATCGGAATTTGACTAGTTGGGTCTTCCTCATCTGGATACTCAGGGGGAATTGGTTCTAAGGTTAGGTCTTTGAGAGGATTAAATAAATCCACTACAATTCCTGCTGCTTGGGATAGAGCTTCTTCTGGTTTAATACTGCCATTAGTCCAGATTTCCATGATCAACCTTTCTCGAATCGTTGAGCCGTCAATGCGGGCATCCTCAACACTATAGTTGACTTTGGTTACGGGCATAAAAACAGCATCTATCTGCAAAAAGTCTAAAGAACTTCCGTCTTCTTTGCCTCTTTCAACTGCTCGATAACCTTTACCCTTCTCAATCCTGAATTCAACTTCTAGAGACGCTCCATCTGCCAGGGTTGCTATATACTGATTTGGATCGATTATTTCTACTTCTGAAGGCAGACTGAATTGAGCAGCGGTCACTGTTCCTCCGCCATTAGCAATCAAACGACCAATCTGAGGCTGATTGGTATAGCTTTTGAGGACGATCTCTTTCATATTGAGGATGATTTCTAAAACATCCTCTCTGACTCCTTCAATAGTGGCAAACTCATGGGTTGCGAAGCCGAACTTATGTTCTTGCTTGCTTTCATCTTTTGCCATACCTCCACCAATACGAATTGCTGTTACCGCAGCACCTTCAAGATTCGATAATAGAACTCGGCGTAAAGAATTTCCTATAGTTATTCCTTGACCACGTTCGAGAGGTTCTAAGACAAACTTACTATATTGATGCTGGTTTTTTTG
>JASJDF010000026.1 GCA_030065715.1 Xenococcaceae cyanobacterium MO_188.B19
CCAAATGGAAGAGCGTATAACCCAACAAGAAATTGAACTCACTATCAAAGAATTTTTAGAATTGGTAGCAGTAGTAGTAAAAAGTGTAGAAACAGTCATCATTGCTGCCCGTACTTTTTTCCGCGATCCTAAAGTAGTAAGAGATCATATCTATCAAGTCAGAGTCTATGAATCTGAGGCTGATAAAATTGGGATCAGTTTGAAAAAGAGAATTTTTAGTACTAATTTGAAATTCTCACAAAAAATTAATTTACGAAATCGAGTAGATGCTATTGATGCTATCGCCGATAAAGCAGAAAATGTGGCAGATGAACTGGCTATCTATGCAATTAAGCGAACGCTATAAGACATAGTTATTAGGTTTTAGGGAAAATATAAAATTCATGGAATTAATTGCTACTTTGATTTTTCTCTCCAGTGGCTTATTTTTAGGCTGGTCATTAGGAGCTAATGATGCGTCCAACGTATTTGGTACGGCTGTTGGTAGTCGCATGGTACGTTTTTCTACCGCAGCATTTATTTGTAGTTTGTTTGTGATTATTGGTTCGGTAACAGCAGGGGCAGGGGCAGCAGGGGGATTAGGTAAATTAGGCGCGGTGAACGCTTTAGCAGGTTCATTTACGGTTGCTCTAGCAGCAGCCATAACGGTTTTGTTTATGACTCAATTAGGGCTTCCTGTTTCCACTTCTCAAGCAGTAGTAGGGGCGATTGTAGGCTGGAATTTGTTTAGCGGTTCCCCTACAGATATTAATGCATTAGGCAAAATTGTGAGTACCTGGGTTGCTTGTCCGATTTTGGCAGCAATTTTCTCGGCTTGTATCTATAAATTTGTTGTTTTAGTGATTGAAAAGAGTAAACCCCATCTTTTAAGTTTAGATCAGAATATTCGTTTAGCTTTACTGGTTGTGGGGGCATTTGGTTCCTATACTTTGGGTGCTAATAATATTGGTAATGTGATGGGAGTATTTGTGCCTTCTTCTCCTTTCGAGAATATTCAAATTGCTGGAATCTTTGATATTTCCGCGGTTGAACAATTATTTTTATTAGGCGCGATCGCGATCGCAGTAGGTGTTTATACTTATTCTAAGCGAGTAATGATGACTGTGGGGGGTAGCCTCATGACTTTATCTCCTACTGGTGCTTTGGTAGTGGTTATGGCAAGTTCTATGGTATTGTTTACTTTTTCTTCCCAAGAATTATCAAGTTTTGTGGCTGGTTTAGGTTTACCCCCGATTCCTCTCATTCCTGTATCTAGTTCTCAAGCTGTAGTGGGGGCAGTTATTGGCATTGCTTGCTTGCAAGGACTAAAAGGAGTTAGACAAGTCAAATGGGGTGTTTTAGGAGGTATTGCTTCTGGCTGGGTAACAACACCTGTGATTGCTGCGGTTATTTCCTTTATCTTATTGTTTATTGTGCAAAATGTGTTTGATCAACAAGTTTATCAAGCTGTTTCCGAACACATCACTCCTCCAGTTGTGGAAAAATTAATGATCGTAGGAATGTTTAACTACTAACAACTGACTACTAACAACTAACTACCAACTACTAACAACTAACTACTGAACCTAAAAGTTAACTAAATTCCAGGGGACAGGGTTCAGATATGCCGTAACCTTGAGCATAATCTACTCCTAATTCTTTTAATTGGGAAATAATATCCTCATTTTCGACAAACTCAGCGATAGTGCGAATATTCATCACTTGCCCAATCCGATTAAAACATTCTACTGTGGCTCGATCTATCGGATCGTTAACAATATTCTTGACAAAGTTCCCATCAATTTTCAGATAATCTACAGGTAGGTTTTTGAGATATGCCAAAGAACTCATCCCACTGCCAAAGTCATCCAAAGCAAAAGAGCAACCCAACTCTTTTAACTCGTTAATAAACTTAGCTGCCGTGGCTAAATTTGCGATCGCTGCTGTTTCTGTAATCTCGAAGCAAATTTTTTCGGGAACGATCTGATATTTAAGCAGTTGTTCTTTGAGAAAACCAAAAAAGGAATGGTCATTAATGCTGGCACCAGAAAGATTGATTGTATAAATTGCCCGACATTTAGCATGGCATTTATTCTGACAATCTCTTTGATAAATGGTGAAAAAAGTCTTAATTACCCAACGATCAATTGCTGGCATTAAATTGTATCTTTCTGCTGCGGGAATAAAATCCGTTGGAGTTACTAATTTGCCCTCTTCATCTAAAAGGCGCAATAAAATTTCATAATGTTCGATGCCAAATTTATCTTGTAGAGGTAAAATTTTTTGGCAATAGAGACGAAAGCGATCTTCCTCTAAGGCTAAATTAATCCGAGATATCCAATGTCTTTCCCCTCGTTGTTTAATTAATTCTTGATCGTCTAAACGATAGATCTGGATTTTACTGCTATTCTTTTGTTTGGCAGCATGACAGGCTGTATCACCCGCATTTAAAATATCACTAAAATTAGTATTATTTTGTTCTATGGCAATAATGCCAATGCTCACTCCCACCGAAAAGCTTTTATTCTCCCAAGTAAATCGGAATTCATGAATTAAGTTGCTAAGAGTCTGGGCAATATTTTCTGCTTGTTTTAAAGAACATTGTTTTAAAAGTATGCCAAATTCGTCATTGCCGATACGAGCTAAGATGTCATTAGAACGTAATCGCTGCTGCAAAATATTGGTGACTTGTCTCAGTAATTCATCTCCTGCTAGATGACCACAAATATCATTAATTACTTTAAATCGATCTATATCTAGATAGCAAAAAACGTGATGTTGAGAATTTTTTTGAGCTAATGAGATCGCTTTACTGACTTCTTGTTCAAAACCATAACGATTGTAAATACCTGTTAAGACATCGTGTTGAGTTTGCCAAGAGAGCTGATCTGATAGTTGTCGAGATTTAGTAATATCGGTGACTACGGCGTAAAGTAATTTTCTTTTTCCTACTACATCTACTTTCCACTGTAGCCACTTATAGGAATCATTCTGACAACGACAACGATTTTCAAATTGAATTGTAGTAACTAAGCCTCGACTCAATGTTTCAATCGATTCTAAAGTAGCAGTTCGATCTTCTGGATGAATAAAACTGAGCATCGGTTTTTGGATTAATTCAGTTTCACAGTAGCCAAGAATTTCTTGAAACGCTAGATTAATATCTTTAAAGTAGCCGTCTGTAGTTATGCAGCAGAGCATATCTACAGACAAGTCGAAAAAAGGTTCGATGATTTTTTCTTGATTAAAAGCATGAATAATAATCCCACCAATGGTTTGATTGGCTTCATACCAAGGAGAAAAATTCCATTTTAAACAGATATTTTTTTCTTGATTACAAATATATTCTTGATAGGTTTTTTTTGACCCCAATAGGCATTCTTGATATATTTTACTGAGATTACGTGAATGTTCAGGAAACAATTCATAGTGAGATATTCCCACAATCTCACGGTTAGTAATATTGTGAATTTTACGCCATTGCTCATTAGCAAATAGGTAGCGCATCTGACGATTAACAATACCAACAGCAGTGGGAGCTTGTTCAATAAATAGTTTAAATAGTTTGTTGTTTTTAACCAAATTACCTTGTTTATCTATGTATTCAGAATAATTTATGCTTAAATTTTCTGTACTAGTTTTTTGTATAGACATTACTTAGTATTGTTCAATCAAACATTCTTTATATTAATTTAATATTTTTACAAAGGAAAGATAACCGCATTTATACGAGTTTTATCTTATTTATTCAATATTTTTGATTAGTAATAGATACTCAACGCCAGCTATTTTTTATGTATCTTTACTGGATTATCTTTTTATTAAAAATAAAGAATTAATAGAATTAATAGTAATTTTACGGTGGACGAACCACCTAATATATGGCTAAATAGTTATTTCCCGAAATAAACTAGCGATAAATTCGGATGACTTTTGATAATTTACACTTGCTATTCAATATCACCTTGAAAGAACAGTTACAAGAAGAGATTTATGTGAAATTAAGGAAAAATATCCCCTAAAACTGTACGCCTTACCCTGAAACATTATATTCTACTGTAAGTATTACCTAGGTACTTTTACAGAAAAATTGTTTGAAGCCCTTAGTACTAATTTATGTCAAGACTGTAAACTATTTTTCCCCGATCTAAAATGAAACACCTTTTTGGTTTGTTCCACAGTCAAAAATCGTTAATATTCTTGCTGGCTTTTTTAGCGATTAGTTTAAATCATAAAATAGCAGGAGCCCATAACCGTAATGTTTTTTATCTGGCTCAAAGTTCTAGCCCTACAGATCCAAACTCTCTAGATTCCCAATTGGACAAGGTTCCGCCTTTTAGAGATGTTACCCCCAAAGAAACTTTCCCCACTAGAACTTTACCCCCTATAGATAACTTATTAGAGTCTCCGACTACTATCCCTGATTCTCCTCCATCAGAGGATGAACAACCAATTTTGGAAGTTAAAGCGTTTGACATTCAGGGTAATACCGCTTTTGATGATGCCCAAATCCAAGCACTATTAGCTGACTATATTAATACCACTCTTAGCTTTGCCGATCTACTACAACTAGAAACTATTATTACTAGACTTTATACTGATAATGGCTATATTAATTCGGGAGCAGTAATTCCCGCTCAGGATGTGAGTGATGGTGTAATTACTATACAAGTGATTGAAGGAAGAATCGACAAAGAAGATATTGAAGTCAAAGTTAATGGTAGACTTAGCGAAGACTATATTGTGGCTCGTTTGAGGAGAGGGACAAAAGCCCCATTAAATATTGAACAATTACAAGAAGCCCTACAATTATTACAACTCGACCCTCTCATTGAAAACTTAAATGCAGAATTATCAGTGGGAGCAAGTCGCGATCGCTGGAAATTAAGTGTAGAAGTTAATCAAGCCCAGGCTTTTCGCCCTGTAATTTTTGCTAACAATAGTCGAACGCCCAGCGTTGGCAGTTTTCAGAGAGGAATTGAAATTAATCATAACAACTTGGCAGGATTTGGAGACCGCGCCAGTTTCATTTATAAAAACACTGATGGTAGTAACGATTTTGATACCAACTATACAATTCCGATTAATTCTCTCAATGGCACAATAGGTTTAAGATATCGTTATATTACTAGTGATATCGTGGAATCTCCCTTTGATCAAATAGATATTGAATCTAAAACTGACAAATACGAAATTAATATTAGACAACCCATTCTAGTTACTGCTACTCCCGATTCTACCCAAGAATTAGCAGTAGGCATCGAATTGTCCCGTCAGGCAAATGAAACTACGGTAGGAAATGAACCAGTTCAATTGTCACCAGGTTCTGATACTAATGGAGAAACTAGGATATCTGCTATCCGTCTGTTTCAAGATTGGACAAGACGCAGTCGCCGACAAGTATTTGCTATGCGATCGCAGTTTAGTATAGGTCTAGATGCTTTCGATTCGACAATTAACGAAGACGATCCTGACAGCAGATTTTTTGCTTGGCGTGGTCAAGCCCAATGGCTGAGACAACTAAGTTCTAATTCCGATATTAATCTCCTCTTACGTTCTGATATTCAGCTATCAACTACCGAACTTGTCCCTTTAGAACAGTTTAGTTTAGGAGGAATTGACAGTGTCCGAGGTTATCGTCAAGATGTACTACTAGGAGATAATGGGGTTTTGTTGTCCGCAGAAGTCAGAATTCCTGTCTATCGTTGGAATCAAAGACAAAACAGTATTTCTCTGATTCCTTTTATGGACTTTGGTACAGTGTGGAGCGAGAACGAGCCAAACAATCAAGAAGAAGATACTTTAGTTTCATTAGGCTTAGGGGTACAATTGGCTCTCAGCGATCGCCTTCGCGTCCGTGTTGATTGGGGAATTCCTTTAATTGAAGTAGAGGATAGGGACAAGACGTTACAAGAAAATGGGATTTATTTTTCCCTAGAGTATTTACCTTTGTGACTACTCCCGACGCTAACTGCAAGCAGTATAGCGCGGGCTTCTAACCTCGCGATTACAACCTTACTGCCCCATGCCACTTATCTAGATACACAGCAGCTACTATGCATCCCCGACAGCCCGACCTGACAGTCAATTTCTTTCCCCGAAAGTCCTTCGGTACTAGCGTATTAAAAAAAAATACTCATACATCTAATTACGCTTGGAATTTTACAGATGCGACTCTCACATCCAACCCATTCCCAAATTTTCTAGGTGCGTTGCTTTGTCCCAACTTGCAGCTACTTAGGCTAGATTTCTGGAACAACTACATTGTAAGCTTTTTGAGGTTTTTGTTATATGAAGATTTTGGCTCGAATAGGTAAAGCTTTGACCGATAAAACCTGCGTTGGCTTTCATCCCGATATGCGTAGCGGTATCCTTTAGGACTCTGAACTGATATTACGGCGCGGGACTTTCCCCTAACAAAGTTAAAATTTATCCTTTAACATCATGAGTGGGCTCTTAACTCAATTTAAAAAATACTACTTTCTATTACTTCCGATCTTTGCGCGCAGATTCAAATTTTGGCTTTTGGCTAGTTTAGGAGTAATTTGGGCTTTATGCGTTCCCGCTTATTCTGCTAACCAACCCAGTACTAAACCAGAAGCATTGGCGCAGCAAGGTCAGCTATTTTATCAAACAGGCAAACTTAATGAAGCCATCGATATCTGGCAAAAAGCAGCTAAGGCTTATGAAGCCAAAGGGGATGTACAACAGCAGCGCAACAATTTAATCAATTCTGCTACAGCCGAACAAAAACTAGGACTTTATAACCAATCTTGTACCACAATCTTTGAGGCATTTAATTTTGCTGATTCCAACTGCTCCGAATTTATCGAGCAGTCTCAAACTTGGGAATCTCAACTACAAGCAAATACTTTAACTGAAACTGAATTTCAGGAAATAGTTAACAATATTCTTAGCCCTCTAGTAGACTCTCCTGCATCTTCGACAAAAGCGATCGCATTGCTCCGTTTAGGGGATTTTTTGCGAGCCAAACAATCTTTCCAAACCGCGATAACAGTACTCAAATTTAGCCAACAAACAGCGGAGCAACTTAACAATCCCGAACAAAACAGTGCTATCTTAATCAGTCTCGGTAATACTACCAGAGCCATAGCTATGGCAAAACAAAACCGTTTTCCCCCCAAAACTATAGCACTAGATATTATTGCCAACCGTAGAGGTTTAGCTAGTGCAGCCTTAGAACCCTATCAACCAGCAATTCAATACTATCAACAAGCTGCTCTTGAGTTTCCTAACTCAACCCACAGTCTCAAAGCTAGACTGAATCACCTCAGCCTGTTACTAGATAATTGGGAATTTTGGCAAAAAGCTATTACCGAATTACAGACTAATATTAATCAGTTAGGCATTACAGATCAAAACTTTCTCCGTAGAGTCAAACAAGGCTCAAAAAGTTTAGAATTTGCCATTACCACAGAGCTACAACCCCAAATTCAGGCATTAACCCAAGTCATAAAAACTCAGTTTAACCAGTCTCCTCCTGATGTTTCTCAAATATATAGTCGGATTAACTTTGCTCACAGCCTAATTCGCCAAGGACTAACCAATGCTGATACCGCAGAGATGTTAGCTGTAGGGATCAAACAGGCGCGACAACTACAAAATTCCTTGGCTGAAGCAGAAGTTACGGGTTATATGGGTTATCTTTATCAACAAGAAAAAGAATATTCCCAAGCCCGTCGTCTGACAGAAACCGCTTTAGCATTAGCTCCTAATGTAGAATATCCCGAAATTGCCTACCGTTGGCAAGCCCAGTTGGGAGGAATTCTGGCGCAGCAAGAGGAAAGAACCAAAGCTCTTTCCGCTTATGAAGCTTCTTTTAATACTATTAAAGCTCTCCGCAGTGACTTAGCGACTACTCCTGTAGAACCAATTTTTCGTGAATATATTAGTTTGCTGCTACAAGAAGAACCCTCTCCCGAACAACTCAATCAAGCCAGAAATGTTTTAGAATCTCTGCAAATTGCTGAATTAGATAATTTCTTCCGCGATCCTTGTTCGGAGGTGGCAGAAGAAAATATTATTATTGATGAAGTAGATCGTAAAGCAGCAGTAATTTATCCCATTATTTTACGCGATCGCCTAGAAGTAATCCTGACTTTACCAGGACAACCTCTCCAACGCTACACAACCCAAATTACGGAATCAGAAGTTAAACAGAAAATCGAGCAACTACGGCTCAAATCCTTTACCAATCCTGGCTTTGCTGAAGCCCTTAGGGGGGCAAGGGGGAATTCTCAACAGCAACAAATTATTCAAAACTCCTTACAAATGTCTTTAGAGCAAGATATTTTGCCCCTAGCTCAAGAAATGTATGATTGGTTGATCGCTCCTGCTGAAACCATACTAGAAGAAAGTCAGGTAGAAACTTTAGTCTTTGTTTTAGATGGAGCTTTGCGTAATATTCCTATGGCAATACTCCATGATGGAGAAAAATATCTCATTGAAAAAGATTACAACATTGCCCTATCTTCTGGATTACAGTTAACCGCCCCTAAACCTTTAAAAAGACAACCAATTAAAGTATTAGCAGCAGGAACAACCCAAGCTTTTCCTGAATACAATTTTCCCCCTATTCCCAAGGTAGAAGCAGAATTAGAAGAAATTAAACGGATTTTTGGTGATTCTGAAGTCTTGCTGAATCAAGAATTTACTCCCGAAAACCTGCAACGAAAACTGACAGAATCCGATTATCCCGTGGTTCACTTGGCTACCCATGGTCAATTTGGCTCGACTTCTGATCGCACTTTTATCCTTAGTGGTAATACAATGGAAAGCGATCGCCTAATTAACGTTAATCAACTGGATAATCTCTTACGAGTCCGTACCTTGAGAAATTTCCAACCCATAGAATTGTTAGTACTCAGTGCTTGTAACACTGCTCAAGGAGACAACCAAGCTGTATTAGGTCTAGCTGGTGTAGCAGTGAGGGCTGGAGCCCGTAGCACCTTGGCAACTCTCTGGGGAGCAAATGACAATGCTACAGCGGAATTGATGGGTTATTTTTATCAAAATTTGGCAAATAATAGCGAAATTAGCAAAGCTAAAGCTCTAAAAGATGCCCAACTCACTTTAATTCAAACTCCTGATTCCCAGTATTATCATCCTTACTATTGGGCTCCTTTTGTCCTAGTGGGTAATTGGCTTTAATATTAGTTCGGAATTCGGAGTTCGGAGTTATCTTACCTTGTGTAAGTAGAAGCAAGATTTGTTAAAGAAATCAAACAACTATTAAGTATTTTCCTGTTAAGCAGAATTAAAGCCTGTTGTAAATGATACTGGTATTGTACGAAAAGTAGCAGATCGGTTGAATATTTCCACTAGGAACTAAAATAATTAGGTCTAACTTAACCAAACTTAATTGCTGTTATCTTAGCTCTGCTCCTTTTTTTTTCGATCTTATTCAATGAATCAATCTCTATCTAATAAATTTGTTTTAACTACTCCCCTTTACTATGTTAATGATGTACCTCACATTGGTAGTGCTTACACTACTATGGTGGCAGATGCGATCGCAAGATGGCAGCGTCTCCAAGGCAAATCGGTTCTCTTAATTACTGGAACCGATGAACATGGGCAAAAAATCCAACGTACTGCCGAATCAAAAGGGTTGGAACCCCAGGAACATTGCGATCGCGTAGTAGAGCAATTTAAAGCTCTCTGGGAACGGCTCAATATTCAATATGACCGTTTTAGTCGCACTACCGATCCCTCCCATCAGATAATTGTTAACGAATTTTTCCAGCGAGTGTGGGACAAAGGAGATATTTATCTGGATCAGCAACAAGGTTGGTATTGTGTTTCCTGTGAGGAGTTTAAAGAAAAAAGGGAACTAAACGAGGATGGCACTTGTCCTTTGCATCCTAATAAAGAGGCAGAGTGGCGGGATGAGGAAAACTACTTCTTTCGTCTTTCTAAATATCAAGAACCTTTAGAAGAACTTTATACCAAAAATCCTAACTTTATCCAGCCTGACACCAGACGTAACGAAGTATTGAATTTTGTTAAACAAGGTTTAAAAGATTTTTCCATTTCGCGAGTTCATTTAGATTGGGGATTCCCCATCCCCAATGACCCAACTCACACGATCTATGTGTGGTTTGATGCTTTGCTAGGTTATGTAACCCCTTTGATTGAGGCGGAACAAGAGGTTAATCTGAATAATGCTTGGTCCAATTGGTTGCCATTCAATTTACACCTAATTGGTAAAGATATCTTACGTTTTCATGCGGTTTATTGGCCAGCCATGCTGATGTCCGCAGAATTGCCTATACCTGAAAGGGTATTTGGTCATGGATTCATTACTAAAGATGGACTCAAAATGGGTAAAAGCTTAGGCAACACTCTCGATCCCTTTGCTTTGGTAGATAAGTATGGTGCAGATGCAGTGCGCTATTACTTCATTAAAGCTATTGAACTGGGTAAAGATGGTGATTTTAGCGAACTTCGCTTTATTGAAGTTTTAAATGCTGATTTAGCCAACAATTTGGGCAATTTACTCAACCGCACTTTGGGAATGCTTAAAAAATATTGTCAAGGCAATTGTCCTGAATTAACAGCAGCCGATTATCCTCAAACCCATCCTCTGAAAGAGATTGGGCAAGAATTGGGTGCAAAGGTTATTAAAGCCTATGAAACTTTACAATTTAAATACACTTGTGAAGAAATATTTGCTTTAATTAATGCTGGCAACAAATATATCGACGACAGCGCGCCTTGGAGTTTATTTAAACAAGGAAAACAAAAAGAAGTCGAACTAATTTTGTATGCCGTATTAGAATCAGTCAGACTATCAGCTTATTTACTTTCACCCATTATTCCTAATCTGAGTAATGATATTTATCAACAACTAGGTTTTAACCTGGATTTTAATAACAAAAGTCAAATAAATCAGTCAACTATTTTTGAGCAACATTCTCAATGGGGGAAACTTCCAGCAAATAAAAATTTAGGTAAAGCTCGTCCAATCTTTGCCAAAATAGAATTACCAGAAGATATTTAAGACTTTTTAACTATATCCCTATATATAGCAAGACCAGTCGGCAAATAAAGAGGTAGTTTTATTCATGAGAAAATAATTAATTTTTTTCTTTTTATAAAAGAGGTTTAAAAAAATGTTAGATAATTTTGAAAGCGATCCAATATTTACCCCTGAACAAATACTGGAAAATCGTGGTCGAGTAGCAATTTTTATTGATGGCTCCAACCTGTTTTATGCAGCACTTCAGCTAGGAATAGAAATTGATTACAGCAAACTGTTATATCGTCTGACTGAAGGTTCTCGTTTATTGCGTTCTTTCTTTTATACAGGGGTTGACCGCACTAATGAAAAACAACAAGGATTTTTACTTTGGATGCGTCGTAACGGTTATCGAGTCATTGCTAAAGACTTGGTACAGCTACCAGATGGCTCGAAAAAAGCCAATCTCGATGTAGAAATTGCCGTAGATATGATGGCTTTAGTTGGTGCTTATGATACTGCGGTTTTGGTCAGTGGGGATGGAGATTTAGCTTATGCAGTAGATGCGGTAAGTTATCGGGGTGCTAGGGTGGAAGTAGTCAGCTTGCGCTCTATGACTAGTGATAGTTTAATTAATGTGGCAGACCGTTATATAGACTTAGATCAGATTAAAGAAGATATTCAAAAAGCTACTAAACCCGCTGAACCTTACCGTTTTTCGGGATTTGGGATTTTAGATGAAAATAAAGCCAGTACTTGATATAGTTTAAAAGAACTATACAGAGCGATCGGTAATCTTATTTTGAACAAAAATAAACCATTAATAAATCACTATTTTTTGCATCGTTTTTTGCTCCTGTCGGGATTGCTATTGGGAGTTTGCGCTTGTCAACCCGTCAATAGAGAAACCAAGTCTGAGAATCCACCAAAAGTTATTACTGGTCGCTCTGATACTCAGTTAGTTCTCGATAACGCTATTCTTGAACAATCTAATAGTGAGGGCAATTTGCAGTGGAAAATTAAGTCAGAACTTACTGTTTATAGTGATGACCGCAAAAATGCCGACTTAGAAGTGGTGACAGCAAATTTACTCCAAGATGGCAAAATTATCTTAAAAGTTAAAGGAGATCGAGCAGAAGTCAAAGATAATGGTAATTTAATTTTTTTAAAGGGTAATGTGGTGGCTACTGACACCCGTAATCAAACAATTATTGAAGGTGATCTGGCAGAATGGCGACCCCTAGAAAATATTTTAGTATTAACTGAAAATTTGACTGGTAGTCACAAAAATCTTAATTTAAGGGGTAAAACCGCAACCTATTTCACTGATACAGAAAATTTGGAGCTATTGGGTGAAGTGGTTGCAGATACAATTAATCCTTTTTTGAGATTAGAAACAGACCGCTTAGTGTGGTATATCCCTCAAGAAAAAATTATCGGGAAGAAACCTTGGCGGGTGGTACGTTATCAAGGAACAATTGTTACAGAGCGGTTGGTGTCTGATGGAGGAGAATGGAATTTATCTACCAAAACCCTGACTTTAAGCAAAAATATTGAGTTGATTTCTCTAGCACCTCCCTTACAGATAGCTACAGATTCGGCAAAATGGAATTATGAAAAACGTACTATAATCAGCGATCGCCCGATTCAAATTTTAGATCGTCAACGTCAAATCACCATTACAGGTAATCAAGGTGATATGGATTTGACTAAAAATATTGCCCATCTGACTCAAGGAGTCAAAGGGAATAAAAAGATTAATCCTGCGAAATTTTATGCTGACGATCTAACTTGGAACATTTCTACTCAAATTATCGAGGCTATAGGTAATGTTTTTTATGAGCAAAGCTCTCCCTCTCTAGAATTGACAGGAGATAGAGCAGTAATCAAGCTTGAAGAAAATAATGCAGTAGTCAGTACCGATCAAAATAATAAGAGAAGAGTTATTTCTGTACTTAGCGATCGCTGATCAACCTAATTTTCAGATGCATAAAATATATCAATTAATCTTACTTACTGGCTGCTTAATACTTTTCTGTTGTAGTTCCAACCTAACTTGTTTACCAGCAGCAGCAGTATTACGAGAACATCACGAAAGCCCTGGAGTATTGCGTTATCATGCCCACACTTCTATTAAAGATAAAAAGGGAATGACATGGCAAGTAGTTCTGTTCCCTGAATATGAATCAAATAGACTTATCAAGTATCATTTGCGATTAGTGGGATTCCCAGGAATAGTTCAATTTATTCACCCTCAACCCTTGGAAATTATTACTTCAGAGGGTGAAGTTTTAAGTGCAAAAGATATAATTTCAGACTCATCTTTCGCACCAAATGTAGGAGAGTTTGATTTGACTGGCTTATTGCCGATATTGCCGAAAAAAGGCTTTTTAAAGCTTTCAACCATACTTTATGATGATTCTGATTTATCCTTATCTATTCCTGAATCTACTTTGATCGAGTGGCAATGGTTAGCAAGATAGTGTAGTAATGGATAATTGTTAATTATCCATTACTAGGAATTAATTACTCGATTTCTATAGATTCTAATTTTAGTTCTTGAAACTGCTCCCGAATTTCTTTTAATTCTTCTTCTGTTTCTACTTCCTCCAGTTTGTTTTTCAGGATTAAACTTTGTTCTTTTAAAATGTCGTATCCTACAAGACTTTTTTCTAGTAGAAATACGTTGTTATTTAATTGGATAAGAACAGTAATAATTCCTATTGCTAAAATAGCACTTCTTCTATAAGGAGGTTGCAAGATTTCCATACCAAGAAAAGTGATAATTACTGTCATTATAATGGTTGATATAGCAGAAATACTGTGGGAAAACTCATTGCTTTTTTTAGCTGATTCCCATTCTTCATATCTCTCATCAATTTCTTCTTCTAGGGACTCTTTGGCTTTTTCAAAAGATACTTCTTCTCCAGATTCAGATTCTCTTTCTTCAGCAGATTCTTCTCGTTCTCTGCTTTCTTCCCTTTCTTCAGCAGATTCTTCTCGTTCTCTGCTTTCTTCTCTTTCTTCAGCAGATTCTTCTCGTTCTCTGCTTTCTTCCCTTTCTTCTCGCTCTCTACTTTCTTCCCGTTCTTTACTTTCTTCCTTTTCTTCTCGCTCTCTACTTTCTTCCCTTTCTTTACTTTCTTCCTTTTCTTCTCGCTCTCTACTTTCTTCCCTTTCTCTGCTTTCTTCCCCTTCTTCTTCTTGAGCAACGATAAATTCCTGATTGCTATCTTGTGGATTATATCCAAAAGATTGTCCTATAGGTAACCATGCTGAACTGAAAAAGGTCAAGGTAAGACCCAGCATAAATGTCGTTAGAGTCAGATATTTAAATTTACCCCATCCATTGACTTTTTGTTTGAATGTTCTCTGTTTTTTGGCAGAATAATTGTCTAAATTTTTTTGATTCATAATCACTACTCACACTTAAATTTCAGAATTGGAGGTTTTCCTAGTTATAAGCTGATTTCTTATTCTTGGGAAGACTCTATATTTACTGAAAAACTGGAGCGATTATCAAATATCTTATGATTCAAAAACAATACAAATGCATAATATTTTGAAAAAACATAGTTGACAATCTGCTATGACTAGACTGATAGTTTAATCTAGTCATAACCCAGATTAGATTGATTATACTATGCAATTAGAACCGATCGCGATCGCAGGTATTGGTTGTCGTTTTCCTGGTGCAAATAATCCTCAAGAGTTTTGGGATTTGCTTTGTCAGGGAAAAGATGGAATCACAGAAATACCAGAATCAAGATGGGATAGGTCAAAATACTATCATCCCGATGGTCAAGAGCAGGGTAAAACAAATATTTGTCGGGGAGGTTTTTTAGAAAATATTACTGCTTTCGATCCTCAGTTTTTTGGTATTGCGCCACGAGAAGCCAAAACGATGGATCCTCAGCAAAGATTGTTACTAGAAGTTGCTTGGGAGGCTTTAGAAGATGGGGGAGCTATTCCTGAAGAATTGAGAGGAACTAATACAGGGGTATATATTGGTATTGGGACTCACGATTACTCTATCTTAATGTGGCAAAATCCCGTCGGGGAACCCTACGCTACCACTGGTACGGGTAATTGTATAGCTGCTAATCGTATTAGTTATGCTTTTGATTTTAAGGGTGCTTCTTTAGCTGTAGATACGGCTTGTTCATCCTCTTTGGTAGCAGTGCATTTAGCTTGTCAGAGTATTTGGAATGGTGAATCAGATATGGCGTTAGCAGGGGGAGTAAATGTGTTATTGCTTCCCCATGTTTTAGTAGGTTTTGCTAAAGGAGGTTTTTTATCTCCTGATGGGAAATGTAAAAGCTTTGATGCAGATGCTAATGGCTATGTGAGGAGTGAAGGGGCGGGAATCGTATTCTTAAAACCTTTGTCTAAAGCTGAAGCTGACGGCGATCGCATTTATGGTATAATAAGGGGCTGCGCTATTAATCAAGATGGTTGTAGTAATGGTATTGCTGCACCTAATCCCGATGCTCAGGAAGCAGTAATTAAAGAGGCTTATCAACGTGCTGGTGTCGATCCTAACCAAGTGCAGTATATAGAAGCACACGGTACGGGAACAAAGCTTGGCGACCCCATAGAGATAGAATCATTAGGTAGGGTATTATCTAAAAATCGTACAGCAGAAAACTATTGCGCTATTGGCTCGGTTAAAACTAATATTGGACATACAGAAACTGCTGCGGGTGTAGCTGGTTTAATTAAAGCTGCACTATCTCTACATTACGGAAAAATTCCCCCAAGTCTGCATTTTAATAAGCCAAATCCTGCTATTGATTTTGATAGTTTAGCTTTTAAAGTTAACACTGAATTAACTTCTTTTAGAGATAATTTTGATGGGATATTTGTTGGGGTTAATTCTTTTGGTTTTGGCGGTACAAATGCCCATGTTGTTTTAGAAGGTAGGGGCGAATGGCATTCGCCCAATAAAGCGATTCGCCCTAAAGGATTAGCTTTATGCGGAGCGGTATCCTTTAGGACGCGTCTCGAATTGCCCCTACGAGAATCGCAATTTAATTTATTTACAATTTCGGCAAAAAATCAATGTGCGTTAAAAGATTTAACACGAGAATACATCGATTATTTAGATAGCAATAAAAATATTAATTTAGCAGATATATGTTTTACAGCTAATGCGAAAAGAACTCATTTTAATCATCGTATTGCGATCACAATAAAATCAAAAGAAGAATTAAAAACTAACCTAATTAATTTTATTAATGATAAAGATTGCAACATTATAACTGGAGAAGTTAAAGATACTAACAATAAAATTGCTTTTCTGTTTACTGGACAAGGTTCTCAATATCTTAATATGGGAAAAGAATTGTATGAAACTAAAACTATTTTTAGAGATAATTTAAATCGTTGTGCTGCAATTTTAGAAACCTATTTAGACACACCTTTATTAGATGTAATTTATTCTAACAGTAATTTAATAAATCGAACAAAATACACTCAACCAGTAATATTTTCAGTGGGATATTCTTTAGCTCAATTATGGATAGCTTGGGGAATAAAACCCGATGTTTTATGCGGACACAGTATTGGCGAATATATCGCAGCTACTATTGCTGGAGTTTTTAGTTTAGAGGATGCTTTAAAATTAGTTTCTGCTAGAGGCAAATTGATGCAAAGTTTACCTCAAAATGGCTCAATGATTTCAGTGTTGGCTACAGAAACCCAAGTTACAGAGGTTATTCAAGATTATTCAAAAGATGTTTCTATTGCTGCTATTAATGGACATAACAGTATAGTAATTTCTGGAGCAACAGCATCTATTAATAAAATTGTCGATGTTTTAAATAAAAACAGTATCAAAACCAAACAATTAACAGTATCCCATGCTTTCCATTCTCCTTTGATGCAGCCAATGATCTCGGCTTTTGAGCAGGCTGTATCTCAAGTTAGCTTTTCCCCACCACAGATCGACTTAATTTCTAATGTCACTGGTAAACTAGCGACAAGAGAAATAGCCACGCCTGAATATTGGTGTCGTCATGTTTTAGAACCAGTAAAATTTACTGCCAGCATGGAAACTCTCATAGAACAGGATTGTGAACTCTTAATTGAATGCGGTTCTAAGCCAATTTTATTAGCAATGGGTCGTCAATGTTTGCCAGAAGTAGAAGCAGTTTGGCTACCTTCTTTGCGTCAGGGCAAATCAGATTGGGAGCAAATGCTTGAGAGTCTAGGTAGTTTATCCGTTCAGGGAGTACCTATAAATTGGTCTGGTTTTGAAAAATGCTATCATCGCCGTCGTTTGCAACTTCCTACTTATCCTTTCCAGAGGGAGCGGTATTGGTCATCATTAGCTCAGGTTAAAATAGCCGATCCTTCCCCCATGCAAACTGTTACCAACCTACCTTTAGATAGGGATGTTAATCAACAGAAATTAACTACGTCTCAACTTAAATCCAATACTGGGGATAGGGAAATAGTTACTCAAGAAACAATTACGGTCAAGATTAAGCACTTAATCTCAGAAATTGCCAAAATTAGACCACAAAAACTTTGTGTTCAGAACACTTTTCACGAATTAGGTTTCGACTCTCTGATGTTAATGGAGATGAGGACTAAATTAAGTCAAAGTTTCTCCATTACTCAAAATTTTCCTCTCAAAATGTTTTTTGGTGGTGCTACCGTCGAAGAGTTGATTAATTTCATCTGCGAAAACGTTCGGGAAGTTACTTCCACTGAAAACAACAGTTCTCAATCTCGACTGAATTTATCTCCTGCTCTAGTTCAATTTCAGCATTGGCAACAAGAATTTCAGCCTCATAAGCTGATTCGCATCGAAAAACATTTGGTGCATAAAAGTCGGGAACAGAATGTACTTATATCTAAACTCAAACAACTAGAACCAGACTCAATTGCTGGGGAAATAGTTCAAGATGTTTACCATCCTTTCTTTTACGAACATCCCAAAGATCACGTACCTGGCTTATATATTATTGAAGCTGTTCGTCAGTTTGGAACTGTACTGTCCCATCTTTACTACAAAGTCCCCTTAAGTATGCCCTTCATACTGGACGATATGCAAACTCAATTTTATAAGTTTGCAGAAACCGATCGCCCTTTGTTTGCTTGGGCGAAAATTCAAGACAAGGCTTATACTAAGGACTTTGTCTCCCATATGCAAATTGTTACTTCTATTGTTCAAGATGAAAAAGTAATCGCTTCTGTTAGTGGTCTATTTCGGATTTTTGAATCCTTTAAATACAACAATTTGAGACAAGAAAGTCTCCAATCCTTAAAAGCTGGATAAATCAATCTCAACAATACAACAGGAATAATCAAATGACACAAAAAAGCTATGCCGTAGTTGGCGGTGGTGCATCAGGAATTGCTACGGCTTATTATCTACAACAACAAGGCTTTAAAGTCGAACTAATTGAACGAGGAGAACGTCTGGGAGGACGCATCGCTACCTGTAAAATGGGCGATCGCCAGATAGCAATGGGAGGCAAAAATATCGGTAAAGGTTATCATCTATTTCGTGAGTTTACCGAAGCTATGGGCAATAATCCTTATGAGTTCTTTGGTTTGAATAGCTCTCAAGTCCGAAACGGTAAAATTGTCACTTTAGATGGTAGTAAACGCTGGCGCGGGATATTTCAACTTCTTGGCAGTTTTTCTCCCAAAGACATTTTCCACTTTTTGCAGATGTGTGCAGCGATTAAGCGAAATGAGGACAACGGCTATTTGGGTGGCTCTTATTTTAATTCTTTAATTAAAAAATTAGGAGACCGTCGGGTCAGCAATTTTTTCGGCAAAGCATTTTGTCAAAGGTTGATTCGCCCTATGTCTGTTCGCATGAATGGAGCAGAACCAGATGAAGTGTATGTGGGTAATTTAGGCAGCAATATTCGCATGATTCTAGATACTTACGAACAGCTTAGTCACGGGATAGACCCCGTTTTAGAGAAGTTGACTGAGACTGTATCGGTTCGCTTGGGGACAACCGTAAAATCGCTTTTAGTTGCAGGCAATCGTGTCATCGGACTAGAAATGGTTGACCAAGATGGAGTTCACCAACAACAATATGATGGAGTGATTTTAGCAACTCCTGCATCTGTAACTGCCAAGCTAGTAGCATCTTCTAATCCTTCTCTAGCTGAGATTCTCCGTCGGGTTTGTTACTATCCTGTCATGGTGATTGTGGCAGAGTATCAGCGCGATATTTTCTCCGAGCAAACGCGGGCTTTAGTATTCAATGCTGAAGAACCCCTGAGTAATGCTGGTTCTTATGGTATCAATGACCGTCACATTGTTCGCTATACTTTTAGCGGTCGTGCTGCAAGACCCTATATCGAATCGGATATGGATGCAGCTAAACTACTAGAAATAGCTGAAGAAGCCCTAAACCGCTATATACCCGTTGACGCTAGTGAAAGAATTCAATTTGTATCTCAACGAATGTCTACGGGATTGTGTGCTTACACTCACAATTATCCAGAGTTCGATCGCAGCATTCAATCTCAACTCAAAACTCTACCAGGATTAGAGATAACCGGAGATTATATTCAGGGAGCTTCTATAGAAGCTTGTTTTAGGGCTGCTCAAGCATCGGTAGAAAGAGTAACAAGAGCTAACAAGCTCGAAGCAGAAACCGCAGCCAGCCATAACTTAGTTTCCGTATAGTGCGATCGCGCCAATCAGCTTTGCCTAATCGTCATTAATAGCAATAGAATCATGAAAGCATTTGTAACAGGAAGTACAGGACTCCTTGGTAATAACCTAATACATCTATTACTAGAACAAGGATATCAGGTCAAAGCTTTAGTTCGTTCTCCCCGAAAAGCAGAGCAAATCCTCAAAGGTCTTGATGTCACTTTTGTCCAAGGCGATCTTAACAACAT
This sequence comes from Xenococcaceae cyanobacterium MO_188.B19, assembly GCA_030065715.1. Classification (GTDB taxonomy): domain Bacteria; phylum Cyanobacteriota; class Cyanobacteriia; order Cyanobacteriales; family Xenococcaceae; genus JASJCP01. The sequence goes on from JASJDF010000026.1 coordinate 19,840, forward strand.
AGATCGATTTGCTTCCCAATTAGCAGATTGTGATGTTTTATTTCACTGCGCTGCCTATTTTCGCGAATATTATCAACCAGGAAACCACTGGAAAAAGCTCGTGGATATAAATGTAGCAGGAACAGTGCAATTATTAGAGGCTGCGGAAAAACAGGGAGTTAAAAAGGCAATTTATGTAAGTTCTAGTGGAGTCATTGGCAAACGAGCTAATGGAAAAAGCAGTGACGAAACAACTCCTCCCAACCACTATGTCTACAATAATCTTTACTTCAAAAGCAAGCTTTTTGCTGAAGAAGCAGTTGCTAAATTTCTCCAACACCATCAGCTACCAACGGTGTTAATTCTTCCAGGTTGGATGTTTGGACCTCGAGACTTTACACCTACGGATAGTGGCAGAATCGTGCTGGATTTTCTGCAAAAAAAACTACCAGGCATTATTGATGGAGGTAGCACAGTAGTTGATGCTCGCGATGTCGCCCAAGCCATGATTCAGGCAGTTACCAAAGGAAAAAGTGGTGAGCGTTATATTGTCGGTGGGCATTTTATGACGCTGAAAGATATTAATCAACACTTGGAAAAGCTAACAGGAATTGCTGCTCCTAAACTACATATTCCCCATAAACTGCTAATGTTCGTAGCATTTCTGTCAGAAATTTATGGACGAATTACCAAGCAACCGATTTTACTATCGCGAGTAGGGTTGCAAACTCTTCATGCTCACCACAAAGTTTCATCCGCAAAAGCTCAACAAGAGTTAGATGTATATTTTCGCCCTTTTAGCGCAACCTTAAAGGATGAATCAGCCTGGATGCAAGCTCATCATCGTCTCAAGCATCGCCAATAATCATATTGGGATTGACAAACTTATCAAGGAAAAACCAATGAAAAATTTATTTGATGGTACATAACCACTGGTTGAAATTACCTTAACTTCATCAACAAATTGAATCCAAAATTACGGCTACACCATCCAATACTTTTACTTTTCTCAATCAACTACTCAAATAAGATGTTCAATAGAGGAGAAACTTGAAAAATGTCCAGAATTTTTATTACTGGTGCTTCCAGTGGAATTGGTAAAGCTCTAGCGATCGAGCTAGGATGCCAAGGTCATACCCTGGGTTTAGCAGCTCGTCGTCCAGATAGACTCGAAGAAGTAGCTACTCTAATTAAGGAAGCAGGAGGACAAGTACAAATTTATCCTTTGGACGTGCGCGATCGTCAAGCACAAATGGCTGCTCTTAAAAACTTTGCGGAATCTGGAGGTTTAGATGGGGTCGTTGCCAATGCAGGTTTTGGTCTAACCAAACCGATTCTTGAAACTACTCCCGAAGAAGCCAAAGAACTTTTTGATGTTAATTTTTTTGGTTTGTTAAATACCCTACAAGCATCTGCTCCTTATTTAACAGAAGGAATTTTTGTTGGAGTATCTTCCACCGTAACTTATGGACTTCCTACTGGATATGGGGTATACAGTGCTACAAAAAGTGCTGTATCAGCCTTACTCACTACTATGCGTCGTGAAACCCAAGGGAAATTTCAAGTAGTATTAGTTAATCCAGGAGAAACCGAAACTGATTTTTGGCAAGTAGTTAGACAGCGTTCGGATAACTTAATTCCAGTTAAATCGCCTTTTCCTCTAGCTCAACCGAAACAAGTGGCAGTTACCATCTCGAAAATTTTAACTAAGCCTAAACCAGAAGTGTTTATTACCAAGTTCGAACATATTTTGCCAATACTTCGTGGTGTATTTCCTGGAATTTTGGAATGGTACTTAAGAGTTGTGGAAAGAGCGTAGTTTATTTCGTCAAATCCGAGCTCAACCATCTTTAAAATAATTTTCCCAAAAAATAGAAATAGAACTGTAGATTTGAATGACTTTCCTCTAGGAATCAGTGTCCGTGCTGTTCTGAGGGAAAGTCTTTATCTTGTGCATAAATCGCTCATTTGAATCCTATTGTTAATTGATAGCTTGTTTCTAACTTGTATGGAGATATAGTCGCTAATCCGTTATTTTTGAGGAATTTAATGGTAACTAGAAGATTACATCTCGAAAACTATTGCAATCAAAACAAACATAATCAAAAAAACTAATCAAGAGCCTAAAATGGGTTATTCAAAATTCAGGAATTCAGCCACAGAGCAGACTAGGGCGATCGAAGCGTTATTAACTTATCCTCAGCACGCTGCTAAAATCTTGGCAGATCGTCCCAACTTAATCGATCGCGAGTTGGTTAAGAGAATAGAACAACTTGCTGCTCAGATGAAAGCTAATGGCTCACAAGAAGCTGCTACTTTTTTA
>JASJDF010000027.1 GCA_030065715.1 Xenococcaceae cyanobacterium MO_188.B19
TCAGTGAATTTCTCATTAGGGAACATCCTCATACAGCTATGGCGATTATTCCCACCCTCAAAGAGTTAGGAGTTGAGCTAACTATTGATAACTTCGGTCGTATTGGTTCTCAATATAACTGCTGTCAGCCTCAAGCTTTGTACAAAGAATTTGATCGCATCAAAATTGATCGCTATCTCATCAATCGCATAGATAAAGACCCCGAAAGTCTAGATCTGCTCAAACAGATGTTTGACAAAGTTGTTGACTATGGAATTCCCATAATAGCAGTAGGAGTAGAGACCAAAGAGCAGTTAGATCATATTAAGGTCATGAGTTGTCAATACGCACAAGGTTCTCTGTTTCATCGTCCGCTAAAGTTACCTAAATTAGAACAAATATTCTTGAAAAATTGCGAAATTGCCAGCTAATCATAAGTAAATAATGAGTAATGAGTAGTGATATGGAAGGACAACTTATAAAACAGAGTCATTTAAGATATATTGTTTTGCTACTTGTTGCTAGTGTAACTCTCTTATGGTGTCCAGTGAGATCAGTAACATTTGCTCAAGACCTAACCCAGATTGAATCTGCTGACGGCAAGAAAAAAGCTTACTATGCCGTTGGAGACGAATTTCTGATAACAGGCTTGGACTTGATAAATCAATACTGGAGTGAAATTGCCAAGACAGGAAAACATTTGCTACTAGGTCACCTAGATAACTACTTACCGATCGCACTTAAGTCCCTAGATCACGAACCAGCAGAAGCAATGATGCATTCATTTGCCGACTATTTCTTTGCTGCGCGTCATCCGAATACGGGTCTGATTCCTTTTTCCTATGACTCCTGGCTAGATAAGTCACAAACGATGCGTACTAAGAACAAACAGCCTGTAGCTTTGATTGCTAAAGGAGTTGAAATTTGTCAGTGGTTTCCCGAGGACTTAAATCTACAGAAAGAATGTGTCGATTTAGCAGTAGACACTATTAAGCATTTTGACGGTGAGGGGCGGTCGGGTCTCCCGACCATGCCCAATCACCGTGTTGACTTTAATTCAGGAAATATTAGTGGACTCTGGGGCTGGGTAGATGTGCAAACAGGGGGTGAACCGAGGATTTTATTGACGCTAACCCATGATTATGGTGCGGTAGCTAATGGTCTAGCCTATCTATCCCAGAAAATAGGAAATCCTGAGCTTATGCAATGGGTCGATCAAAAACTAGAGTTCGTCTGGCAGAATCGGATTAACGAGCAGTTGCCTCTGCTCAATGAGCAGTTTATCCTTACCAAGGCTTTACTGCGTCCTGAAGAGATGTCTAGTGACACCGATACTTTATATTACGTGAGGCAACTGTTCAATCTTTACAAGCGGACAGGAAAAGAGAAATACCGAGATTGGGCGATCGCGGTTACTAATCTCTGGTACGAAAAAGCCTGGAATGAAGAATGGGGACATTTTATCAGAAAACTTAATCTCGATGGCACACCAGCTGTAAATACCCTTTATGGGGATGGTAAATACAATACTCTTTATATCTTGGTTCACGCCTATGAAGTAACCCAAGATCCCAAATATCTTCATCGCTTTAAACAGGCATGGAAAAATCTGTTGCAGATGGGTAATCGTGGACTAGTTCCTGAATATATCAAACAAGGAAAGATGGTCGAGGAATACGGCTTAGACAAACAGCAGAGTATCTTTCTCGATCTTCTGGCAGCAGCTTATGAAGTCAGCGGTGATCAGGAAATTCTAGAAGCCGCAGAAGATCTGGGTAAGCGGATCATCGCGGAGGGAGAGTCAGTTATGCGGATGGAAGGAAGTCAAGCGGGAAATGCATTTTTGCGACTGGCATTGGCTCGGCAGAAAATTAGACGATTGGAGGTGACATTAGGAGAAACAAATATGCCGTTGAGGTTAAAGCAAAATGACAAAAAGGTTTTGGAGGTCATTGTTCCAGCAGAAGTAGCAGTAGTTTATTTACCTGAAGGTGCTTATGAGTTAGAGGTTGGTAAGGAGGGATTTAGCCTAACTAAGAATATTATGTTGGATCGAAACAAAAATGAAAATATGTTTTAAAAGATGGTAGATGGCAGAAGGTTTAAGTCTTCTTTTATCTTCTACATTTTAGTTTAAAACGATTGATTACATACCTAATCTATTTAAAAATCGCTATATTTAGCAATCAAAACAACTATTATTTGGATATTTATAGATATGAATTTTGCAAAAAGAATTGCCAAGAAATTTATCAGAAGAAAAGAAAATTGGTCAATTGGAATTTATGAAGGTAGCTCTCTTTTCGATTTTAATTCTCCTAAAAATTTACGCAACCCAGTTTTGACTGCTAGAGATGTTACAGATATCCCAGCTGATTTTGTAGCTGATCCTTTCATGCTCAAAGAGAACGGCATTTGGTATATGTTTTTTGAAGTTATGGAGGCTGTTAATCAGAAGGGAAAAATTGGTTTAGCAACTAGCCATAATGGTTTTGATTGGACTTATCAAAAAATTGTTATTGATGAAGAATTTCACTTATCTTATCCCTATATTTTTAAATGGAAAAATGATTATTATCTGATTCCAGAAAGTAATGAAAGAGACTCGATTCGTTTATACAAAGCAGTGGATTTTCCCACAAAATGGATTTTTGTCAAAGATTTATTATCTGGTTGTAAATATTCTGATGCTTCTATTTTTCATTTTCAGGATAAATGGTGGCTTTTGACATCATTAAGCAGAAGCGATGTTTTGTATTTGTATTATGCAAATGACTTGATGGGAACTTGGAGTGAACATCCTAAAAGTCCTGTTATCGAGGGAAATATCAAGATTGCTAGACCAGGAGGTAGAGTCGTTGTCCATGATGACAAAATCATTAGATATACCCAAGATGATGAAAATTTATATGGGAATCAAGTTCGGGCATTTGAAATTACAGAATTGACAACGGAAAATTACGAAGAGAGAGAAGTTACCCAAAATCCCATCATTAAAGCAAGTGGCAGAGGTTGGAATAAAATAGGAATGCATAATATAGATCCTCATAAAATTGACGAAAATAAATGGATAGCCTGTGTAGATGGTTATCGCATATCTGTGGTTTTTCATAGTTACAAATATTATTTATAGTGATTTTTTTGTTCCCCAAATTCTAACACATAAAATCTAAAACTTAATACCTAAAATTAATTAACTCTAGATAATTTATTTTGCACAGCTACTCATGTTAAATTACTTGCTAAATTTTAGCAAAATTGCCAAAAAAAAAATCAATGATGATCATATTAATATTATTAGCAATACAAGCTGGCTGTTCTTTGGCAAGATTTTTAGGCTGGCTATAAGTCTTTTCGTAGGAACCTGGATCGCACGTTATCTAGGACCAAAAGATTTTGGTATTCTTCAATATGCTTTAGCTTTTTCCAGTTTTTTTCTGCCGTTATCTACGGCACAAATGAGTCCGATCATCACTAGAGATTTGGTACAAAAACCAGCTTCTAAAAATGAAATTTTAGGCACTGCTTTTATAATTCAAATAACTGGTGGCATTTTGGCAGCCATTTTATCTATAGCGGCTATTATTCTTTTATCTCCTGAAGACTCATATATTCAATTACTGGTTGTTATTGTATCTCTTAAATTTATCTTTAATTCTCTTCAACCCATTGAAAACTGGTTTGAATCACAAGTAAACTCGAAATTTCAAGTTTTGTCTAGTAATATAGCTTTTGTGTTTATAACCTTATTAAAAATATTATTAATTGTTAATCAAGCCTCTCTCTTAGCAATTACTTGTATTATTGTTTTAGAAGCGATAATTTATTCCTTAGGATTAATATTTTATTATCAATTAGACAAGCAAAATATTAGAAAGTGGCACACCAATTTGCCGAAAATAAAATATTTGCTTAAAGAGTCCTATCCTCTATTGCTTTCAGCGACGGCAATCCTCTTTTATTCATCCATTGATCGGGTAATGTTAGGCAACATGATTGGTAGTAGTTCTGTGGGAATTTACTCCAGTGCTGCTAATTTGTCGGGGCAATTATATTTTATACCTGTTATTGTTTGTTCTTCACTTTTTCCCACTATTGTTAAGTCTAAAAATCTTAGCAAATCTGCTTACAACAAAAAATTGCAGAAAATCTATAATTTGATCGGTATTATTTCTTATTCTCTGATCATTGTTTTGATTCCCTTATCTGGTTTTTTGATAACCCTACTCTATGGCAATGATTATCAGGCAGCCATTCCGATTTTTTCGCTCCACCTATTTACTTGTCTATTTACATTCCAAGGAGAAGTCAGAAGCAAATGGATAGTGACACAAGGACTCCAAAAGCTCAATTTTTATGCCAGGTTAACAGGATTAGTCTTAAATGTTCTGCTTAATCTTCTTTTAATCCCAGTTTATCAGGGTATGGGTGCAGCAATAGCAACTCTGATATCTGCGGCAGTTTCCAATTATCTTTGTTTTCTGGTTTGGCAAGAAACTAGAGAAAATGCCATGCTTACGGCAAAGGCGTTATTACTACCGTTTAGAAGATTACCTAACCTGAGTTCGAGATAAGCTAAAACCTTCATTAAAGTCTTACCTAAAGCCCTTGAACTGCCTTATCAGTTCCTCATCGGATAAGCAGTTATTCTGCTTCTCGCCAATGAAGAAATAACATGCCGCAGCATCATAGGAGCCTGGTTTATCGATTAGATAATAATCAAAGTACTTCAAAAAGAAGGAAGTTGTATAGGCAAACATAGATAATAAGCGACTCATAACTTTTGATGTAGCAAAACTCTTGAGAAAATAGGTGTATGACCATGCCAAAGCCATCCCTGGTCCACAAGTAGGACCGCTTTTTATTTCTTTAAAATATCTAAATAATCTACGATGTCCTAAATGAGTAAATCTTGTAAAGTCGTATTGTCTCATATGCACTTGTTGCATGAATGGAGTCTCTGCATACACAATTCCAGAAGGTTTTAAGACTCTATGTATCTCATTAACACAACGTTGTGGGTCAATAACATGTTCAAGTACGGCTTGGATAATTACACAATCAAACACTTCATCTTCAAATGGGATGTCATGAGCATCAAGAACTATTTTTGTATATGCTCCAAATGAAACATCAGAGCCTACTATCTCAAATGATTCACTAGAATATATTGGTTCCATCCCTTGTCCTTTAATACTGCCGCCGATGACCAATATTTTTGAATTTTTCGGCAATATTTTGATAAGTTCCTGGTAATTTTCTCTGGCTTTAATATTGACACTAATTTTCGGGATAAAATTTCCAATTATTTTCTTTTTTCTATTTTTTTTTTAAATTAAATGTGGTATTTTTTCTTTCAACAAAGTCGCTAAGCGAAAAAATGCTTTTCTTGTTATTTATGAGAATAGGGATACCATCAATAATTGGGTAGCGAATATTTGTGTTGCTGACAGTTACTAAATATTCACCATTTTGCTTAAGCTTACCTTTAGTGTCAGGACATAATAATTTTTGTTGAATGTCTTTTGAGATTTGCATTTCTGAGTCCTTTGATCGAAAACCTCTAAATATTATAAGGGAACTTCCTAGGATTATATACAGAGTGACTTTATTTATACATCAGCTTAATAATTTCAACATCAAATCTTTAAAAAAAGACATTTTAGAACCATCAAATCTTTAAAAAAAGACATTTTAGAACGTTGTAAAATAGTAGTGATTTAAACGTAATCAGAAAACGACTAACTTTATTAAAAATAATAAAAGATAAATTTTATATCTAAGATACAAGATGAAGATCCTACTCGTTTCTGGAGTATATCCACCTCAAATAGGTGGACCATCAGCTCAAACAGAACAAATCGCGAAAGGCTTAATAGCAAGAGGCATTAAGGTAAAGGTTGTTACCTATGGCGATCGCAGATTAAGTAAGTTAGTTGACGGCATTCCTGTAATTTATATTGATGGCAGTCTTCGTCTAGGTTTGATTGACAAAATATTCCGCAACGGGCAAGTTTTTTTCGATCTAATTTGGATTATTAAGGATTTTCAGCCCACAGTTTTGCATATGCAAACTGTTAGTTTTAATCTGTCAATAATAACTGGAATAGCGGCAAAATTAAATAGAATTCCGGCATTAATTAAGTTTAGTTCTGACTTAGTCTGGGACAGAATTAATCGAGACAAACTTGTAGGAGATTCTGTTAGTAATCTTGGTAATCCTATTCAGAGATTATCTATCTGGATGCTGGAATTAATTCAGAAATTTTTATTATCAAACTATGATTGTGTTTGGGCGACCACTCCAGGTTACCAAAAACGCCTTATTAAGAAGTTTTTTATTGGTGGTCACAAGATCCTTCTGTTACCCAATTTTATTGATTTGCAACCTTTTGCAACTGTTGCGGCGAAACGTAATTCTGGGGAATCACAGCAGAAATTGGCAAACCCTAACTCTAAAAATATTGTCTTACTTACAGTTAGTCGTCTGATTCCCTGTAAGGGCATTGAAATTTGCTTAGAAGCTATTTCTCATCTGAGTGATCTGCCAGTTAGCCTAAGAATTGTCGGTAACGGAGCGCCCAATTACGAATCGTCTTTACGAGAACTGGCACAGCGTTTGGAGATAAGTGAACGAGTTGAGTTTATGGGTGCCGTCCCACCGAGTCAGATTGCGGAAGAATATCAGAAGGCAGATCTCTTTGTATTAGCAAGTTATTTCGAGGCTTTTGGCATTGTTTTGGTCGAGGCAATGGCTGCTGGAATTCCTATCGTAGCAACTAATGCAGGCGGGATTCCTACGGTGGTTGAAGATGGAGTCTCTGCCAAGTTAGTACCTGCTGGTGATGCGCTAAGTTTAGCCAACGCCATTCGCTCTTTAGTTACCAGTGAAGAAAAACTTCATGATATGGCGATCGCAGCTAGAGAGCGCTCCCGGCAATTTGACTTAAAAATTGTCCTAGACAAGCTGGTTGCAACTTATACAAGCCTTGAGCTAGGCAATCCTCTTAGTTTAGAAAATTTAGATTAGAACCCTTTGAAAACAAAAAAGCTTACAGCTAATCGCGAAGCGATTTCCCCGCCATGAAAACTATCGAACAGATTTCAGATAAAATCCATCCTAGTCTCACAAAATCGGCATCTCCATTTGTTGCCATGCATCCTGGTCATCGTATTTTGATAGCTGGGGTCATTGGTTTTTTGGTCTTGTTACTGGGAATTCATACTATCTTTAACCATCATACTATCCCCAGTTTAGGATGGGTTTATCTGACACTTCAAATAAATTTGTTACTGTTACTAGTGCCAATTATCTGGTATAAGAACTCCTATGGATGGCTTCATCCTTTGATATTTAACATTTTTATTAGTCTTATATTTCACTTGCGCCGATTTTCTCTCTATCTCAAGGGAATTGATTGGCATCCTGCTGTACCTGGCTGGAGTGATCATAGTTTGACATTCTTGGTTGCTTATGAACTTTTACTTAGTGCTGCTGGTCTAGTTGTTTACTACTTTGCTTTTTTCTGGAGTCCCAGGTTGGCTATTCCGCGAGTGAATTTTGTCCAACCTCGAAATCTGGTGAAAAAGGTTCTTCTAACGGTCATGTTATCGGTTCTGTTCTTTGTCGCCTATATGCAAACCCGAGGTGGGGTAATTGCTCACATTCTCTCTTGGGGTCAAGGGCGAACAGTAGCCTTTGAAGGTCAATATTATTGGCAAGTCCCGATTCAGTTTGGTTTGATTGCTTGTTTAATTTGGTTGTCAATGGGGCAGAAAGTTTATCGCCAACCTCTGTTTTGGATTTGTACTGCAACTATGCTAGTCATTCAATTTTTGACTACAGGAGGACGTGGAGGTATCGTTTATGCCCTAATTTACATTCTACTTGTGTTTATGATTCGTGAGCATAAAATTGCCCTCACTAAAATCTTGATTGCTCTTATAGTGGGATTTTTTGTTCTAGGTGTATTAGGAGAGTTCAGGAACAGTACTTTCAAAGGGGAGATTGATTGGAGCACTTTAACAGTGAATTCAGCAATTGAATCTACTTTTGATAAAGGTTTGGGCGAAGTATCCGAACGAAGCTGGAAATCTTTTGGTTCATTGCCAATTTTGGCTCGTGTACCTACCGAAGTTGATTTTCTCTATGGCAGCTCTTATTTGGCTCTTCTGACATTACCCATTCCCAGGGCTTTTTGGTCAGAAAAGCCAGGTCTTGTAGGTGGGCGCGTCACCAGTACATTTTTTGGTGGTTCCTATGGTATCCCCCCAGGAGCGATTGGCGAAAACTATTGGAACTTTGGCATTCTTGGAGTATTAGGAGCTTTCTTTGTATTCGGTTCTTTTCATCGATGGCTAGCAGAAACATTTCGCTGTCATTCCCATAAACCAGCGGCAGGAGTTTTATATGCCCTGATACTTTATAATGCGGCACCGACAAGTGCAGCAATCCTTAGCTGTTTAATATTAATTTTGCCAGCTCTGATGCTATTACGTGTCATGGGAGCAATTACAAAGGCAGAAGGCAGGAGGCAAAGGCAGTAGGGGAAGCAGTATTAACAATAGGAAATTAGCTTAGGAGAATTATCAACATGTATGGCACAAAACTTGAATTATCAGAAACAGGAAGTCAGAACTCTCAACCCAGGGCGCGACTTCGCATCCTTCATGTCGTAGGGAGCATGAATCGCGGTGGCATTGAAACCTGGCTCATGCATATCTTGCAACATATCGATCGCGATCGCTTTGAGATGGATTTCTTAGTTCACACAAGAGAACCTTGTTCCTATGATGAACAAGTTCGGGCATTAGGTAGCCAGATTATTCCCTGTCCAAATCCCCAGCAACCCTGGAGCTATGCCCCCCAATTCAAGAAAATACTGCGGGAATATGGTCCCTATGACATTGTACATAGTCATGTTCATCACTTTAGTGGCTACGTTCTCCGCTTGGCAAGACAAGCTGGGGTGCCAGTATGCATTAGTCACAGCCATAACGACACCTCGTTAAATCAGTCTCAGGTAGGATTCAAGCGACGTTTATATTTGAATTTGATGCGATCGTGGATCGATCACTACACTACGCTAGGCTTGGGATGTAGTTACCAAGCAGCAGCTAGTTTTTTTGGTGCCGATTGGCATGCTGACCCTCGGTTACAGGCTTTATACTACGGTATTGACTTGACTCCCTTCCAAAAAGTTATCGATCCAGCTGCTGTCAGATATGAATTGGCTATCCCAGAAGATGCTTTTGTGATTGGTCATGTTGGTCGAATTGTGCCCCAAAAGAATCACCAGTTTCTCATCGAAATCGTCGCAGAAGTTGCCAAAAGAGAACCGAAGATGCGTCTCTTGTTGGTAGGTGATGGTTCGCTCCAAGCAGATATCGAGCATCAAGTTACTCTCTTAGGCTTGAGAGATCGCACAATCTTCACTGGTGTCCGACCTGATGTGCCTAGAATCATGCGAGGTGCCATGGATGCATTCCTCTTACCATCTCTTTATGAAGGACTAGGCTTGGTATTAATTGAAGCACAAGCAGCCGGGCTACCCTGTATTTTTTCTGATGTCGTTCCCCAGGAAGTAGATTTAGTCAAGCTTCTTGTGCAGCGACTTTCACTATCACAGTCAGCTTCAGAATGGGCTGAGATGCTTTTGACAAAGCGCAAAACAAGAACTGCGATTACTCAGTCTGAAGCTTTAGCACTGGTGAAAACAAGCCCGTTCAATATCGAGACAGCGGTAAAAAATTTGGAGAAGATTTATCAAACTCAAGTTAGAGCTTAAGGAGGAAAAAAAATCTTATGAATGTGATCGTAGCACTCGAACATCGCTTTGCTAGAACCCCTGACGGAGCAATCTGGACAGAGTCGCAATTTCCTTATTCATTCTGGATGCGCTACTTAGAGGTTTTTGACCAGGTACGTGTGGTAGCAAGAGTCAAAAAAGTCTCCTCGGTTCCTCCGATGTGGAAACGCGTTGACAGCGAGAAGGTTTCAGTTGTCACTGTGCCTCATTATATCGGTCCCTGGCAATATCTCTTAAAAGCGCATCAGGTTAAGCAGGCTGCCAGAAATGCAGTGGGGATGAACGATACCGTAATTTTACGAGTTAGTTCCCAAATTGCCCAGTGCATTGAACCCGTTTTACGTCAAAATGGTCATCCCTACGGTGTGGAAGTAGTAGCCGATCCCTATGATGTTTTTGCACCTAGTTCGCTACGGCATCCCTTACGACCGTTTTTCCGCTGGTTATTCCCGAGAATGCTGCGAGGTACCTGTGCTGGAGCATGTGCCGCTGCTTATGTTACTCAATCGGCTCTTCAGCGCCGATATCCACCAGATCCAAATGCTTTTTCCACCCATTATTCGAGTGTTGAGTTGCCCGACGGAGCTTTCGCGACCGTTTCTCGTCCACCTCGAAAGGAAATAGGGACATTCACCCTGATCTGTGTAGGAACTCTTTCCCAGCTCTATAAAGCTCAAGATGTCCTAATTAATGCAGTTGCTGTTGATCTTAAGGAAGGATTAGATCTTAAGTTAGTTCTGGTGGGAGATGGCAAGCATCGTGGAGAACTAGAGATGCAGACTAAGAAATTAGGATTAGAGGAACGGGTTTGTTTTCGTGGGCGATTAACTTCTAGCGAGTCTGTTCGCGCTGAGCTGGCTCAAGCTGACCTGTTTGTTTTGCCTTCTAGGTCAGAAGGATTGCCTAGAGCCGTGATTGAGGCGATGGCTCAGGCATTGCCCTGTATCGCGTCTACAGTAGGAGGAATTCCTGAACTACTGCCCCCTGAAGATATGGTCCCGCCGGAGAATGTCACTGCTTTAGCAGCCAAAATTCGGGAAGTGGTAACTAACCCGGAACGAATGGCTCGCATGTCGGCTCGTAACTTAGAGAAAGCAAAAGACTATAGAGAGGAAACTCTTCGCGATCGCCGCAATGACTTTTATCGCTATCTACGGGATCAAACTAAAGCCTGGAGACAGGGAGCATTGACCGTTGACCATTAAACGTTGAGCATCAAATTTTACCTTTTTACTTCTTACTTCTTACTTCTTACTCATTATTTATTCAAAACGATAAATTATTAAAAAAAATATGAAAAATATTGCCATTATAGGTCTAGGTTATGTTGGGTTACCCGTTGCCTTAGCAATGGCTAAAAAATTTCCCAACACCGTTGGCTTTGATATTAATCAGGAAAAAATTGCTGCCTTAAATCAAGGAATCGATTCTACAGGCGAAGTTGAACCTGATGAGCTAATCAACTCATCGCTAAAAATTACTTGTGAGACTTTTGATTTGGTTGATTGTAACTTCTTTATTGTTGCCGTCCCAACTCCCATTGATGAGAATCGGGTTCCTAATTTGAATCCACTGATTAAAGCCTCGGAAACGATTGGAAAACTTCTGAAAAAAGGTGATGTGGTAGTTTACGAATCAACCGTCTATCCAGGAGTTACCGAAGAAGTTTGTGGTTCAATTTTGGCACGAGTATCGGATTTACAACAGGGGGTTGATTTTAAATTGGGCTATTCCCCTGAAAGAATTAACCCAGGGGATAAAACTCATACCTTGGAAAAGATCGTTAAAGTCGTCGCAGGTGAAGACACAGAAACCTTGGAACAGATCGCTGCTGTCTATGATGCTGTGATTGATGCTGGTGTTTACCGTGCTCAATCGATCAAGGTTGCGGAAACGGCAAAAGTGATTGAAAATACCCAACGCGATATCAATATTGCCTTGATGAATGAAGTCGCTATAATATGCGATCGCTTAAAGATTCGCACCTGCGATGTCTTGGCTGCTGCGGGGACCAAGTGGAATTTTTTACCTTTTACTCCTGGACTGGTGGGAGGTCACTGCATCGGTGTCGATCCCTATTATTTAACCGCCAAAGCTCAACAACTGGGCTATTATCCGCAAGTGATTTTAGCTGGGAGACGGATTAACGATAATATGGGCGCATTTCTGGGCAGTCGCCTAGTGAAATTGCTGGTCGAAGCCAATGTCACGATTAAGAATGCACGGGTTGGTATTTTGGGATTGACCTTTAAGGAGAATGTCCCAGATTTAAGAAACAGTCGTATTCCCGATATCATTACTGAATTGCGGCAATTTGGCATCGAACCTTTAATCCATGACTCTCTAGCGGAAAAAGCTCATGCCCACCAAGAATACGGCATCCAATTAGTTGACTGGAAAAACTTGACCTATCTCGATGCTTTAATCTTGGCTGTTCCCCATCAAGAATATTTGTCAATACCAGCAGATAGACTGTTTGCCCATATTCGCCCAGGAGGAGTCTTTATGGATATCAAATCGGTATTTGAACCCGATCATGTCCCGTCGAATATTAATTACTGGAGTTTATAAGGAGTGCAATTATGACGAAAATATTAGTCACAGGAGCTGCTGGTTTTATTGGTTTTCATCTGAGTCAACGTCTATTAGAAAGAGGTGATGAAGTTGTTGGTTTAGATAATCTCAATGATTACTACGATGTTACCTTAAAAAAAGCTCGGCTGGAGCAACTGTTAGCCAAACCCAACTTTAGCTTTCATTTTTTAGATTTAGCAGACCGTGAAGGCATTGCTCAACTATTTGCCCAATCAAATTTGGAAAAAGTTGTCAACTTAGCAGCCCAGGCAGGGGTGCGCTATTCGATCAAAAATCCTCATGCTTATGTCGATAGTAACTTAGTGGGATTTGTCAATATCCTAGAAGGCTGTCGCCATCATCAAATAGAGCATCTAGTATTTGCTTCTTCTAGCTCAGTTTACGGTGCAAACAAGAAAATTCCCTTCTCGGTTCACGATAATGTAGACCATCCCGTGAGTTTATATGCCGCTAGCAAAAAAGCTAATGAATTGATGGCCCATACCTACAGCAGTTTGTATGGTTTGCCCGCAACGGGTTTGCGCTTCTTTACAGTTTACGGCCCCTGGGGTCGTCCCGATATGGCGTTATTTATCTTTACCAAAGCAATTTTGGCAGGAAAACCAATTGACGTTTTTAATTACGGCAAAATGCAACGGGATTTCACTTACATTGATGACATTGTTGAAGGTGTAATTCGCGTCATTGATCGTGTTGCCGAACCCAATCCCCACTGGTCAGGAAAGGCACCCGATCCCGCTACCAGTTATGCTCCCTACAAAAATTACAACATCGGCAATAATCAACCCGTTGAATTAATGCATTTTATCGAAACGCTGGAAAATTGCTTGGGGATGAAAGCAGAGAAAAATTTACTACCAATCCAACCTGGTGATGTCCCAGCAACTTATGCCGATGTTGATGCCTCAGTGCAAGATCTGGGTTTTCAACCGAATACCTCAATTGAAGTAGGTATCGAGCGGTTTGTTAAATGGTATCGCTCATATTATTGAGTTTGAAAAATTGCTTCTTTTACGAAAAAAACTATTACTAAAACAATTATTTTAAATCAAGGTCAAAGAAAATATGAACCTGATTGTTGTGCTCGAACATCGCTTTGCTAGTACTCCCGACGAGGCAGTCTGGACCGTATCGCAATTCCCCTATTCATTCTGGATGCGCTACTTAGAAGTTTTCGATCAAGTACGCGTGGTAGCACGAGTCAAAAAAGTGCCCTCGGTTTCTCCAATGTGGAAACGCGCTGATGGAGAGGGGATTTCCTTTGCCACCGTGCCACATTATATCGGTCCTTGGCAATATCTCCTCAAAGCACAACAGGTCAAGCATGCTGTAATAAATGCTGTGGGGGTGAATAATGCGGTGATTTTACGAGTTAGTTCTCAGATTTCCCAGTGCCTAAAACCTCTTTTGCACCAAAATGATTATCCTTATGGTGTGGAAGTAGTAGCCGATCCTTATGACATTTTCGCACCTGGTTCAGTCAGAAACCCTTTGCGACCATTCTTCCGCTGGTTATTTCCCCGTAGATTGCGACGTATCTGTGCTGAAGCATCTGTAGCTTCCTATGTTACTGAACAAGCTCTTCAGCGCCGATATCCACCAGCACCCAATGCTTTTGCAACATATTATTCTGATGTTGAGTTGCCTGATATGGCTTTCGTGAGCGCTCCTCGTGTACCTCGACAGAAAATAGGTACATTTAATTTGATCTGTGTCGGTACTCTGGCTCAACTCTATAAAGGTCAAGATATTTTAATTGATGCAGTTAACCTATGTATCAAACAGGGATTAGATCTCAAGTTAACTCTAGTGGGTGATGGCAAGCATCGAGGGGAACTAGAAACGCAAGCCAAGAATTTGGGTTTAGAGGAGCGCGTCTGTTTTAGCGGACAATTAACTGCTGGTGAGGCGGTGCGCCAAGAGTTAGATAGGGCTGATATTTTCGTCCTACCTTCTCATCAGGAAGGGTTACCTCGGGCCATGATCGAGGCGATGGCTCGGGGACTGCCCTGTATCGGTTCTCATGTTGGAGGCATCCCTGAACTACTAGCGAATGAAGATCTAGTAACCGCAGGTAATTTGACTGTTCTAGCAGACAAGATTCGTGAGGTGGTAACTGATTCTGAGCGCATGGTTCGTATGTCACTTCGTAATCTAGAGAAAGCTAAAAATTATCATAATGAGGTTCTTCGCGAGCGACGCAATGCTTGCTATCGCAATTTACGGCAGAAGACAGAATTATGGCTTAAGAGCCAGTAATGCTAAATCTTATTGATAGAAGTCACATATTTATTAAGTCAAAAGTCAAAAGTTTTATTAAGCACCTGAAAAAAATTATTTACACATTTTTATTCTCTGATTATTTCTATATAGTAAAAGAGTTTTATCATGAAAATACTGCATATTTGTGCCATTGGAGCTACTGCTCAGACATTGCTACTACCGCAGGTAAATTACTTGTTATCGCGAAATTTAACGGTTGAAATCGCTTGTTCGCCAGATGAGATCGCAGATAAGTTACAACAGCAGGGCTATGTGATTTATCAAATACCAATAGATCGCAAAATTTCCCCTTTAGGAAATCTGCGAACTATTATCAATTTAACCAAGTTAATGCGATCACGAAAATACGATTTAGTTCATGTTCATACGCCGATTGCCGCATTTTTAGGTCGGATTGCAGCGAAACTTGCCGGGGTCAAGCGTATTGTTTACACAGCTCACGGTTTACCTTTTCACGATCAGTCTTCGCCAACAGAATATTTTCTCTATTCGACTTTGGAAAAGTTTGCCGGAAAATTTACTGACTTGATTATCTCGCAAAACTATGAAGATATTAAAACCTGTGCCAGATTGGGAATTGCCCCAGAAGAAAGATTAGGATATCTCGGGAATGGAGTTGATATAGATCGCTTTAGCCGTAAACAACTAGATGCTCAAAAACAAAAACAATTACGTCAGTCTTTAAATATTGCTGAAGATACAGAATTATTAGTAGGATTTGTCGGACGTTTAACCCGCAAAAAAGGAGCTGAATATCTCATAGAAGCAGCCGCAAAACTAATTACTCAGTTTCCGAAGTTACAAATTCTGATTATTGGAGGAGAACTGAAAACTGACCCCGAACCTTATTATTGGCAATTGTTAGAGAAAATTAAACAATTAGGAATCGAGGATCGGATTATCTTTACTGGTACTCGTAGTGACATTCCGAAAATTTTAGGCTTACTTGATATTTTCTGTCTTCCCACTTTTACCCATGAGGGGTTACCTCGTTCTATTGTCGAAGCGATGGCAATGGAATTACCCATTGTCACTACAGATATTAGGGGCTGTCGAGAAGTTGTCTTACCTGGAAAAACAGGATTAATTGTACCTCCTAAAGATAGTGAAGAATTGGCTGCTGCATTGGGTAAATTATTAGCCAATGAGGAACTGAGAAAACAATTTGGCAAAGCAGGGAGAAACAGAATTGAAACCGAATTTGATGAAAATATCGTCTTTCAAAGACTAAGCAAATTTTATCAACAATTAGGGATAGCATTGAGCATTGAATATTAAACATTGAGCATTATTTATTGGTCAACTTTAGCCATTTTGTAAAGTTTTTTTCTGAATAATTTAGGTATTCTTTACACAAAAAAAGTTGATTTATTGTCATTATAAAACCAAAAGCTATGAATTTTTATCTCTAAGTATTTAACCAAAGTTGTTTACATATTTTGTTCTCTCACACCTAATCCTTAACACCTAATCGCTAACACCTAACACCTATCTAACCTAGGTAATTAATTTTGCACAAGTACTTAAAAAATGAAAATACAAAGATTAATTAAATATCTAATAGATCGTCTTATGGCAGCGATCGCTCTTTTGCTGACCTCACCTCTCTTGTTGTTAACGGCGATAATTATCTATCTCCGCATGGGTAGACCAATTATTTTCAGCCAAATTCGCGCAGGTAAAGACGGGCGACCATTTACCATCTACAAGTTCCGTACCATGACGGATGATCGCGACGAGGCGGGCAATCTACTGCCAGACGAAGAACGCCTCATCTCTCTAGGTCGATTACTGCGGAGATTGAAAATTGATGAACTGCTCCAACTATGGAATGTTCTGCAAGGAGACATCAGCTTTGTCGGACCGCGCCCGACAATATCCCAACAAGTTGCAGATTACGATGATTTCCAAAGACGTCGATTGAATGTACTTCCAGGAATCACAGGCTGGGCTCAGGTACATGGCAATATTCAGCTAACTTGGCCAGAAAGAATTTTCTTGGACCTGTGGTACATCGATCATTGGTCTGTTAGGTTAGATTTAGTGATTCTGATTAAAACTGTTGGCGTGGTTATCTGGGGCGAACATCCCGTTGCAAAAAAATTAGAGGAGGCAAAATCCTATGCGAACTGTGCTCGTCGGAGCTGTTGATAGTACAAAAATTGCTCTGGAAATACTAGTCAAGCATGGTGTCGCACCATTAGCTCTGTTTACCCTGCCCCCGTCTAAATCTTCGCATCACTCCGATTATGTGGATCTCGAACCAGTAGCAGCAAAATATGGAGTGACCGTGTTACCAGCAACTAACGTTAATGAGCCCGACGTTCTAGAACAAATTCGCTCTTTAGAACCTGACTATATTTTTGTCATTGGTTGGTCACAGATTTGTCGCCCAGAATTTTTGAGTATTCCTAAGATCGGTTGTATTGGTTGCCATCCAGCTGCGATACCAGAAAATCGAGGTCGGGGAGTGATTCCTTGGACTATCTTACAAGGTTGCTCCGAGACAGGTATCAGCTTATTCTGGTTAGATGAAGGGGCTGATTCAGGTGATCTTATTCTTCAGGAAAAATTTTCGGTTGCGACCGATGAAACAGCGACCACACTTTACAAAAAACACGGCTACTACCTAGAAAAAATACTCAACGAAGCTGTTGCGTCCTTGGTAGCGGGTCAGATTCCTCAGATTCCTCAAGATCATCGCCAAGCAACCTACTGTGCCAAACGAACTGCCGATGACGGTTTCATTGATTGGAACTTACCAGCTAAATCTATCTGGACTCTGATTAGAGCCGTGACTAAACCCTATCCTGGGGCTTTTACCTTTTATAAAGGCAACAAATTGGTGATTTGGTCAGCTGAATATATAGGAGAAGCGCCTTATTGGGGGCTACCTGGTCAAGTTCAAGCTCTTGTCGATCACGGTGCTTTAGTCCAATGTGGCGATCACAATCATCTTTTGCTCAAAACTTGTCAACTAGAGAATCAACCAGAGAATAATGCCAATGTTCTACTAAAAAATCACGAGAAGTTAGGCATCGATCTTTTGGGCTTGTATAAACGCATAACTAAAGGAGGAAATCTTTGAACAAGAAAATATTAGTGATCGCCCCACACCATGATGACGAGGTCTTGGGAGTTGGCGGGACAATTGCTCGGTTTGCGGCCGAGGGGGCAGAAATTTCGGTTGCCATACTAACTAAGGGCTGTGCCCCAGAATTTGATGAAGCTGCCTATGAGATTGATTGCCAAGAAGCAAAGGCTGCTCATAAACTCTTGGGTGTTAAGCAGACAATCTTTGTTCCTTTTCCCGCTGCTAGACTCGATACTGTCCCCCATTTGGAGGTGAATAAGAAACTGGTGGATATCTGTCGCCAAGTTCAACCAGAGATTATGTTTATTCCCTTCAACGGCGATATTCATTTAGATCATCAGCGAGTGTTTTTATCTTCTCTAGTTGCAGCTAGACCAGTGAATGTTGATGTGCCTACAACAATTTATGCTTACGAGACTCTTTCAGAAACTAATTGGAATGCCCCTTATCTCACACCCAATTTTGTTCCTAATGTCTTTGTCGATATTTCCCCTTATCTAGAAACCAAGATTCAAGGGATGCAAGCTTATGTTTCTCAGATTAAGCCATTTCCTAATGAGCGATCAGAAGAATCTCTACGAGCATTAGCTACTTTGCGAGGCAGCACAGTGAATTTCTTTGCGGCTGAGGCTTTTGTTCTGGTAAGGCAAATTATTTAGATAAATTTTTAAAATGGAGTATCAATAATGAACAAACAACTGTTAGCACCTTTGGCTATCGAAGAAGATCTCTTACCGACCGCAGAAGATGTGGCTTTTTATGAAGAACATGGCTGGTATATCTCAAAAAAAATTATTCCCGATAAAGTTATTGATTTAGCGATCATAGGAAGTGAAGAATTCTATCATGGAAAGCGAGATGGTACTTTACCTGTAGAAACTGGCTATAGTAATTGGACCCCAGAAGATGGTGATATTGTCCGCAATAATGAATTTGTTTCTTTGCAAAAAAAAGAACTCGCTCAATTAGCCCTACAGCCGATTATTGGCGCGATTGCTGCTAAATTAGCCAAAACCGACGCGATCCGACTTCTCGACGATCAACTGGTTTATAAACCGCCGCAAATGCAAAATAGTACTATTGGTTGGCATTGCGATCAAGCATACTGGTCTACCTGTAGTTCTCATAAACTATTAACCGCATGGATCCCTTTTCACGATGTGGATGAAGCCAGAGGTCCTTTAGTGGTCATAGATCGCAGCCATCAATGGTCGGGACTAGAAGACATGCGCTATTTCAACGATCCCTATCTAGAAAACTTAGTAAATAAGCTGCCCATAGTTCAGAAAGAAATAGTCAAAGTTCCTATAGTAATGAAGAAAGGTCAGGTGAGTTTTCATCACGGTTGGACAATTCACGGCAGCTATCCTAATCGTAGTTATAAATTTCGTCTTGCATTAGCCGCCCATCTACAAGATCAAGACAATCACTATCGACCATTCATTAATAAACAAGGAAAAGAAATACATATCTTCGACGAACAACTATGTCGTCAATTACCTAACGGCGACCCCGATTTTAGTGATCCCTCAGTTTTTCCCTTACTGTGGTCTCAAGTTAAAACGCAAGTTGGTATAACCCCTAAAACCTAATTCAATGAATGTCTCAATTCTCGATCTAGAAAATCCTTTGTGGGAAGAAACCCTAGAAAAACTAAGTTATGATGCTTATCATCTACCAGAATATGTGGCTCTAGAAGCGAAAAGAAACCACAGCAAGCCAGAAGCTTTATTAATTAGTGAGGCGGATAAGATTTTTTTTGTCCCTTATCTGTTACGTCCCTGTAATGCTCTCGTAGATACAACAGATCCCCAAGAAGAAATTTTAGATGTGATTTCTCCCTATGGTTATCCGGGAATTGTGCTGAGCGATGCAGCAAAAAATAGTTCCCAATTCGTTCATCATGCCTTTAAAGAACTCCAGCAAACTTTTCAGGCTCGTGGAATATGTTCCGCCTTTTTGCGCCTTCATCCCATCTTGAGCGATGGATTTACCGAGGTTTTCCCACCCAATAGTTTGACCCCTAATGGGGAGACAGTTTCTATCGATCTAAGTCTGGATCCAGACAAGATTTGGGCTCAGACTCGTAGAGGACATCAAAGTACGATCAATAAATGTAAGCGACTTGGTTTAACTGCTAGAACAGTTACTTTCACCGACTATATAGATGAGTTTATCTCAATCTATCAAGAAACGATGGATCGCCTGGGAGCTCAAGATAATTACTATTTTGATCGCGATTATTTTACTGATTTACTGAAGTTAGGCAATCGCTTACATTTGATAATTGTCGAATCTGATAGTCAAATTATTTGCGCTAGTTTATTTTTTGAATCTTGCGGGATTGTGCAAGCGCATTTGGGAGGAACCAAAACCAAGTTTATGAAGCAATCTCCGTTTAATCTTCTACTGCATTACGCTCGTTTATGGGCGAAGGAAAGAGGAAATAGGTTTTTGCATCTCGGAGGAGGTGTCGGAGGCAGTAAAGACAAATTGTTTACTTTTAAATCTGGTTTCTCCCGACAAAGACATCAGTTTTTTACCATGCGCTTGATTATAGACGAGGCAAAATACCAGCAGCTGGTCAGTAACCAGGCTCAAACTAAAAATATTTCTCTTAGTCAATTAAAAGAATCAAATTTTTTTCCTGCTTATCGATTCAATGAGGGCTTACAAAAAAAACAGTTAGCAAATTCAAAATAAAAAATAAGTCTTATTAATAATAATGTATTGTAATATTTTAGAAACTAACTCTAGTCAATGGCGAGAAATATTAAAAGTAATTAAACATGATATATATCAATTACCGGAGTATGTTGCTTTAGAAGCGAAGCGGACAAATACTATTCCTCAGGCTTTTTTAGCTGTTGAGAATGACAAAATATTTTTTGTTTCTTATTTACTTCGCTCTTGCCAAAATATTATTAACAAATACACTCAATTTTTGTCGCCTGAACAGCGCAAATCTAGATTTGCAACAGAAGCTTTTGATGTAATTTCTCCCTATGGCTATCCAGGAATACTCTTAAACGAAGCTGCACAACGAGATAGTAATTTTTGTAATTCAGCCTTAGAAAAATTTCGCAACTCTCTCCAAGAACAAAAAATTTGTTCAGGATTTTTTAGGCTTCATCCTATTTTAAATGAAAACTGGCACCAGATATTTGCTCCAGATACTTTCCTAGAAAACGGGACAACAGTATCTATCGATTTAACCTCAACCAAAGAAGAAATCTGGAATCACACTAAATCAAGTCATCGTAATAAAATAAATCGCAGCACCAAAAAATTTGGCTTAATGGCAACAATCACCAAAGTTTCTCAAGAAATTGATAAATTTTGTCAATTATATGAAGAGACCATGGCAAGAGTTATTGCTAATGATATTTATTATTCTTTTAATAAAAAATATTTTCAGCAAATGGCTGCTACGATAGAAGATCACTTATATTTGTATTTAATAAAGGCTCCATCAGAAGAAATAGTATCAGCAGGATTATATACAGAATGTGGAGGAATTGTTCAAGCAGCTTTTGGGGGAATAAGTAATAATTTTGTCAAACAATCTCCAAGCATTCTAGAAATAGATACAGTACGCTGGTGGGCTAAAGAACAGGTTTTCAATATCTTCATTTAGGAGGTGGAGTAGGTGGTTCGGAAGATAGCGTTTATAAATTTAAAGCTGGATTTTCTAAACTGAGACATTCTTTTTACACTTTACGTTTAATTATTGACCAAGATAAATATGATTATTTAGTAAGCTTAAAAGCTGAATCCAATAATATTGCCTTTAAGACAATAAAAAATTCTAATTTTTTTCCAGTTTATCGTACTCCTTTAGCGACTAATAAT
This sequence comes from Xenococcaceae cyanobacterium MO_188.B19, assembly GCA_030065715.1. GTDB lineage: Bacteria > Cyanobacteriota > Cyanobacteriia > Cyanobacteriales > Xenococcaceae > JASJCP01. The sequence continues at coordinate 21,613 of JASJDF010000027.1, forward strand.
AAACAGTAATCAATAGTCTCTTAGCTATGAAAAATTTATGAAAAACAAACCAATTTTATTATCAACTCCTCATATGGGAGAACAAGAATTAGAATTCGTAAAAGAAGCTTTTAATACTAATTGGATTGCCCCAGTTGGTCCTCATATCAATGCTTTTGAAACCGAATTTTGTCAGATAGTTCGCAGTAAATATGGGACAGCCGTAAGTTCTGGTACCGCAGCTTTACATCTAGCTCTCAGACTCGTCGGAGTTGAGCCAGGAGATGAAGTTTTTTGTTCTACCCTAACTTTTATTGCTAGTGCTAGTCCAATTATTTATCTGGGAGCTAAACCCGTCTTTATCGATAGCGATCGCGTTTCTTGGAACATGAATCCCCATCTATTAAGAGAGGCTCTAGCAAAGCGTGCCCAAATCAATAAATTACCAAAGGCAGTAATCTTGGTTCATCTTTATGGGCAAACTGCCGATCTCGATCCTATTGTCGAACTATGCAACGAGTACAATATTCCACTAATAGAAGATGCCGCAGAAGCTTTAGGTGCTACCTATAAAGGAAAATCTCCAGGATCTTTTGGGAAGATTGGTATTTTTTCTTTTAATGGCAATAAGATTATT
>JASJDF010000028.1 GCA_030065715.1 Xenococcaceae cyanobacterium MO_188.B19
TCTCCTGATATTTATTCGGGGCTAGTGGAAAATTCTACTTGAATTATGTCAGTTCTATAGCGGAAATTTGTAGGTATCTTTTCCTATTTTGAAGTACGCGAATGATGAGTTCTAAGTTAGATTAGAAAATTAAAATGACAGATTAGTAAAAAAATTCCTTAAACTATTGCTTATAGAATCTTTCACGATATGAGTTGTATCAAGTCATGGAAAAAATTGAAATTAAAGATTTTGCTGGTATAAAAGATATAAGCATAGAAGTAAAACAGATAAATATTCTAATTGGTCCTCAAGCAAGTGGCAAAAGTATTATTGCAAAATTATTATATTACTTTAAAAATTTTGTTGTTGAAATTTTAAATGCAGCATTAAATTCCAAAACAAAGAGAGATTTAGATGAAACATACAAACAAATATTTTATGATTTTTTTCCTCCTAGTTCTTGGGGCATAGATAACTTTAGAATGAAATATTCAATTAATCAAGAATACATAGAAATATATAGGAATAAAAATAATCATGAAGATCAGATACAAATCGGTTTAAATTATTCAGATTTTTATGATAAAAACTTTTTGTTGCTTAATGATTTTATTCAACAACAAGAAACAAAAAACTTAGAACAAGAAATGCAAATTTCGCTTCGCGCACAAGTTCGTTTCGATTACGAGATTAGAAAATCATTTTTATTCTTAATTAGCAATAATTTGGAGAAAAATGCAGCTTTTTCTCAATTATATATTCCTGCTGGTAGATCGTTTTTTGCAAATCTTAAAAGTAGTATTTTTACATTTTTATCAAAAAATAATTCCGTCGATCCTTTTTTAATTGATTTTGGGACTTACTATGAACAAATTAAAACTCCATTCAGAAGAAATATTTTAAATAAATCTAAAAATAGCAATCTAAAATTATTCAGTGAAATATCATTTTTAATCTTCAATATTGTTCGGGGTAAATATTTACAAAAAGATGGAGAGGACTATCTGGAATTAGATGATAATAGATTAATTAATATTGCTAATTCTTCTTCTGGACAACAAGAGACATTACCCTTGTCTATTATCTTAGAAAATCTTGCATTTTCTAATCCAGAAATAGGAGGAGAATCCGTTTATATAGAAGAGCCAGAAGCTCATATTTTTCCAGCAGCACAAAAAAACATCGTTGAATTAATTTCTACAGTTTATAATGCTCGAAAAGATAGCTTGCAATTTTTTATTACTACTCATAGCCCTTATATCTTGACTGCATTTAATAATTTACTTCAAGCTGGTATTTTATCTATTGATGCAACAGAGAAAAAAATTGAACAAATATCGAATCTCGTTCCTAAGACTCGATTTTTAAAACCTGGAGAAGTAGCTGTATATTCTTTAGAAAATGGTTATTGCCAATCAATTATTGATGAAGAGACAGGATTGATAGATGCCAAGATAATTGACGAAGTATCTAATGAGCTTGCTATTCAATTCGATGAACTTTTGGAACTTGAGGAATGAAAAATTTTGGTAATTGTGAGCAAGTTAGGAAAGACAGCAAAATAGTTATTACCGATCCAGGAAGTAAAAATAATCGTAGTAAATTTCGGTTAGATAATCAAAAGAAGTTACAAATCAGAGTTATTCAAGTTGATGATTGTGTTATTAAACAGGGTATGAGATGTGATTATTTGGTAATTACTCCTAGCACAAATCAATTTCCTGATGGACAAGAAATTTATATCGAGTTGAAAGGCTCTGATGTTAGACATGCTGTTGAACAAATTGCTATATCTATGCAAAAGTTGACTGATAATATGTCGTTATCTAAACTTTGCTTTATTGCTAGTACCAGATGTCTTATTAATTCTACAGAAATACAAAACATCAAAAAGAAATTCAAGCAAAAGTACAAAGCCAAACTAATTATTAAAAATGGAGAAATAACTCACAAAGTTTAACAAACGGTATAAAGTTTATGGTACTTGTACCAGAGGTTGAAAATATGGGAGTCAGAATTGTATTAGTAGAGCCAGCAGGGGAGTTAAATGTAGGATCGATCGCGAGAGTAATGAAGAATATGGGATTAACCGAGTTAGTCTTAGTTAATCCAAGATGCGATCGCATGAGTGAAGAAGCTCTTAGAATGGCGGTACACGCCAAAGATGTTTTAGAGCAATCTTTGGTAGTAAATAGTCTTCCTGCTGCTTTAGAAGGCTGTACAAGAGCGATCGCAACAACGGCTAGAACCCGTGGAATTCCCACAAAATTAGAATCACCTCGTAGCGCACTTCCTTGGTTATTAGAGCCAAACTTAAATTCAGCCTTAATTTTTGGTTCTGAAGAAAGAGGATTGAGTAATGAGGAGTTAAACTATGGGCAAAGATTTGTTACCATTCCCTCTTCTCCTATTTATCCCTCTCTGAATTTGGCTCAAGCTGTTGCGGTATGTGCCTATGAAATCTATAACGCCTCACTATCCCAAGGGAATCAAGAATTTCCAGAAAACCCCGATTGGAAACAGCCTACTTTTTCTGAAGATATTGATCGGTTACCAGAGGCTCCCTCGCCGTCAATAATTAATGCCCCAATTGAAGTATTAGAAGGTTATTATCAAGACTTGAGAACTGTATTGTTAGATATTGGTTATCTCTATCCTCACACAGCAAAAGCTCGTATGGAGAAGTTTCGCCGTTTATACAACAAAGCCAATTTAACCCAAGAAGAAGTATTTATGTTAAGAGGTATACTTCGTCAAATTAGATGGGCAATCAAGAAAGTTCAATAATTCTAATTATCTAAGCAAAGGAGTCAGGGTGTGAATCAAAACACAAAATCTAGCCATTCTTCCTCCCAATCGAGAGCAAAACATCGAAAATCCAAGCGCAAAAAGAGAACTTCTGGCTTCAAAAAATTTTTTCTTGCCTTATTTGCCTCGGAAAAGTCTCCATCTCGCCAAAAAATTCGCAAAAAACGCGCTAGTAATAGGAATTCTAACCATCAAGAGAGTAATAGTCTCAATTCCTCCTCAACATCTCAGAATCAAAAAAATATTCCCCACAGAAGAAGAAAAAGGCGTAGAAAAAAATCTGTTTTAAGTCTTCCTCTTCCCTTAAAAATTGCCTTAAGTTTATTGGTGATTACGGTGGGACTCAGTACAATCTTGGGTTCAGCAGTTTCTATTAGCAATTCTGTTAGGGCTGGGATTAATAGTCAAATACCTATTATTCCTGAAAATACAGCCCAAAATCAGCAGCAACTGGAAAAAATGTTTTCTGTTGTGTCTTTGGGTCAAGAATTAGGGAATCTCAAAACTAAATTACAACAGGTGATTGCTCAATATCCCAAACTACAAACAGAACTGTTTATTGTGGATCTGACTGAGAAAAACTATGTCAATCTCCAAGGTGGGGAGTCTATTGCTGCTGCTAGTACCATCAAGTTACCAGTCCTGATTGCTTTTTTTCAAGATGTTGATGGAGGAAAAATTCATCTCCAAGAAAAGTTAACCATGACAGAAAACCTTAAAGCTGGTGGCTCTGGAGGAATGCAGTATCAAAAAACAGGAACTAGATATAGTGCTTTATACACTGCTACTCAAATGATGGTAACGAGTGACAACAGTGCAACTAATATGATTATCGAACGTCTGGGGGGACAAGAAAAACTCAATCAACGTTTTGCTGATTGGGGGTTAAATGCTACAACAATTCGGAATCCTCTACCAGATCTGGAAGGAACCAATACTACTAGTGCAGAAGATTTGGGTAAGTTACTAATCAAACTCGAACGGGGGGAATTAGTTTCTTTGGTTTCTCGCGATCGCATATTAAGAATTATGAGTAAAGTCAAAACTAATACTCTTCTTCCTAAAGGCTTAGAAAAAGATGCGACTATTGCTCACAAAACAGGGGATATTGGTTCCGTTTTAGGAGATGTGGGCATTATTGATATGCCCAATGGTACTCGTTATGTAGCTGCGGTTTTTGTCAAACGTCCCAAAAATGATCCTCAAGCCAAACCCTTGATTCAAAAAATATCCCAAACTACTTATCAGCATTTCAAATTCAGCCAGCCTCGATCATTTTTGGAATAACGTGAGTTCATTGTTCATTGTTGATTGTTCATTGCTCCCCCTTGTCTCCTTGTCTCCCTTGTTATCCGCAGGTGTCCCACGGGATACACTTTCGGATATATCCTTTAGGACTCCCTTGTCTCCCTTGTCTCCCTTATCTCCTTGTCCCCCTTGTCTCCCAGTCTCCTTGTCTCATCTCAACCCATCATTTCAAAGTTGACGTAGTACTACTCTGCACCTTCAATAGGTGCAAAACCTTGTCGTTGAATATTCTCCGTTACTACGCGGGGTTCTAAAAATTGTAGTAAATAATCTGGACCTCCAGCTTTGGAGCCGACTCCAGAAAGTTTAAATCCGCCAAAAGGTTGACGAGCTACGATCGCCCCTGTAGTGGTACGGTTAATGTAGAGATTACCTACTTCAAATTCTTGGGCAGCTTGTTCGATATGGGAAGGTGTACGAGAATATAAGCCCCCAGTGAGAGCATAGTCTGTACCGTTAGCAATGGTTAAAGCTTCATCGAAATTGCTGGCTTTAATTACAGCTAAAACTGGACCAAAAATTTCTTCTTGAGCGATAGTGCTATCAGGCTGAACATCACTAAAGATGGTGAGAGGCACAAAATAGCCCCCTTCAGGAATAGGCATCTCTAGAGTCAAAGTACTTTCTTGTTTTCCCTGATCGATATATTGTAAAATGCGATCGCGTGCTGTACTATCTATTACAGGACCTACTTGAGTACTAGGCTCATCTGTTTTTCCTATATTCAAAGATTTAGTAGCTTCTACCAGTCTAGTAATAAACTTATCGTAGATGGTTTCTAAAACCACAACCCTAGAACAAGCAGAACATTTTTGTCCTGTGTAACCGAAAGCCGACTGAACTACTCCTACTACAGCTTGATCTAAATCCGCACTTTCATCCACGATAATGGCATTTTTCCCCCCCATTTCGGCAATGACTTTTTTGAGGTGTTTTTGTCCTGGTTGTAGAGTCGCTGCTTGGGCGTAGATGCGACATCCTACTTCTTGTGAGCCTGTAAAAGCAATGACATGGGTATCTTTATGTTTTACCAGATATTCTCCTACGGTAGAGCCTTTACCTGGGACAAATTGTAAGACTCCTGGGGGAATACCTGCTGCGACGAGAATTTCTGTGATCTTAGCTGCCACAATAGAAGAAGTTGCTGCTGGCTTGAGTAGGGTACAGTTTCCTGTAACTAAGGCTGCAACGGTCATTCCTGTAGCGATCGCAAAAGGAAAATTCCAAGGGGAAATAACTACAGCAATTCCTTTGGGTTGATAAAAGTAACGATCTGTTTCTCCTGCCACATCATAGTTATAACCTGCTGCTAATCTTTCCATTTCATCAGCATAGTAGCGACAAAAATCAATCGCCTCAGAAACTTCTCCATCTGCTTGAGGCAGAATTTTTCCTACCTCCAAACAAATCCAGGCATTTAACTCATGTCGCCTCTCTTCCATAAGATCTGCAGCTTTACGGATTATATTGGCTCTTTCTGTTGCTGTAGTATTTTTCCACTGTTTAAAAGCAGATTTTGCCGACTCCATAGCTATTTTGGCAGTTTCTAAATCAATTTGACCGACTTTGCCAACAATTTGAGACGAATCTGAAGGGTTAACTGATTCGATATATATACTTGTTTCCCGATATTCTCCGTCAATTAGGGGTAAATAGGTTTTACCTAGTAAATTTTTGACTTTGGCTAAAGCTTCTTTGCCCTTATTCCTTAGTTCTGTATCTGCATAGTCGGTATCAGCAGCATTATTAAAACCTGTCTTTCCTGTCTCCTTGCTTCTCTTATCTTCGACAACAGGAGCTGCAATTAACTCTTCAATAGGTTTATCAGTTAAATTTTGCCGTAAAAAAGAACTATTAGCTGTATTTTCGAGTAGACGACGGATCAAATAAGCCATTCCTGGCAATAATTTACCATAGGGTGCATATACCCTAACTCGATGTCCTCTTTTCACTAAAGCTTTTGCTAGTTTATCCCCCATCCCGTATAAAACCTGCATCTCGAAGTTACGGGAAGGGATATTTAAACTTTCTGCTACTGCACAAGCAACTGCTTGGGAACGTACATTGTGACTACCAATGGCACCATATAAGTATTGATGATTTTCTAGCAATAAACGGGTCATCCGTTCAAAATTCAGGTCAGTTTCCGCTTTATTGTTATAGACGGGTTGCTGCCAGTGATTTTGTTCAGCTTTGATCGTTTCGCTATCCCAATAAGCTCCCTTAACCAGACGTAAAGTTACAGGTTTACCCCGTTGTTTCGCCCAGGTAATCAGATCTTGCAAGTCCTGATAGGAATCTCTTAAGTAGGCTTGTAAGGTAACACCTATATCGGTACGTTCTTTAAATTCTGGCTCTAGTAATAACTCTTTGAGGATTGATAGAGTCAAGTCCTTATAGTGATACTGCTCCATATCAAAATGGAGTTGCGCTCCTAATTCTTGAGCCTGTTTTAATAATACTCTAATGCGATCGCAAACCTTGGTTTTACTGCCTTCAGGATCAAGGGGGTCGAACTGGGAGTAAAAAGCGGTAAGCTTAACCGAGACCTGCACTTGGGCTAATTCTTCTCCTTCTATTAGATCTAACCCCTCTTGACGCTGCCAAGTTTTTGCCCTCTCTGTTAACTGCTGGATTAATTCACTATACTTTCCTAAATAAGATTGGGCTTCTGTTTCTGTAATTACCGCTTCTCCCAATAAATCGATGGTAAATCCCATCCCTTCTTTACGAATGCGTTCAATGGCTTTTATGACTTCGCCAATACTTTCTCCTGAAATATATTTATAAGCCAGAGTTTCCACTGCCTTAGTGATAGTAGCTGCTGCGGTTTGGGCGGGGAGGGAGTTAGGCTCAGTAAAGTTTAGAATTCCTTTGAGTGCAGAGGGTAACTCCACCGTTTCATCACTCATATATTGTTGAAGATGGCGGGCAACTTCAGTCTTACTCTGCAAGGCTGGAATTGTATCGATGAGGCGAAACATCTGAACTCGTAACCCAGGATTGCTCATTGCCCAGTCTAGAAGCTTTTCATCCCATCGCATCTGATCCCGCATCTGAGCAAAAATATTACTTTTTTCTCTAGTAGCTTGGATTAGTTCTTTGGCAATGGCTTGGATTTTTTCTTCGTAAGTACTATTGCGATCACTCTGAACTACCATGATGTGTTAACTGATAGGCTTGCTTTTATAATTATCCTAGTTTTTAGACCTTGATGAGATATGAAGATTAAATAACTTAACTAAAAACTAATAAAAGTTTTATTTTGAACATCTCTTACTTTAAAGAACTATGAACGAACTTCAAGAATTGAGAGAAAAAATTGAAGCCCAAGACTATCAAGGAGCATTGGCAATAGTTAGGGAATTAGAAGAAATGTCAGTTGAAGATAAATTAAATAAAATCTATAGCTATATGGTTATTCTTTTAATTCATTTAATCAAACAGGAAGCTGAGGCAAGAACTACTAGCTCTTGGGATAGATCGATTTTTAATTCAATAAGGTATATTAACCGAACTAATAAACGGCGGAAAGCTGGTGGTTATTACGCTAATCAACAAACTTTAAAAGAAATAATTAATGAAGCTTATGATCATGCTCTGACTGAAGCTGCTTTTGAAACTTTTGAAGGGAAGTTAACCCCAACTCAATTAGGGAAAAAAGTCGAACCAAATTCGATTAAAAATCGAGCATTTGAGCTTCTTGAATTTGATTAATAAAGTTATATTAAGATTCAATAATTACTTGATGCGATCGCATTAAATATAAATAATATCAATTATTGCGATCGCTATTAAAATTCTTGAGATTAAAGCACTTTATGAGTATATTCGTGCTGCTTCACATTATCTTCTGTTTTTACAACGTTGCTATTGTTTAAGACTCTTTTTTTTGCCAGAGAGTAGTTTAAATCTTGCTTGAGCGTCCCCACAGGAATATGATTTGTTGCTTCAGGGCGAGTCTTGTAAGTACGAGTAGCAGCGATCGCTCTTTCGATAAAATTATCGCATAGTTGAGCTTCAGGAGGAAATTCTTGAGGAATACTTGGGGTATCATCTCTCAAAATATCTCCTAGGGCTTTTGCACAAGCCAATTCATAAGAAGTAGGAATTCCCTGTATGATAGCTTCTAAAGCTGCGGATGGAATTGGTTCAACAACTTTTACTTCATGGATTTCACCTTCTTCACGCAAAAAACAAGTTGCTAGACCAAAAACACAGTAATCTTGCTGTTTAACATCGTTTTCTTCAGTAAATACTTTTGTAGCGTTCATATTATTTAAAATCTCAACTCCATAATTCACAAAGAAGCTATATCAAATAAATGTTATCGTTCTTCAACTAACTTCTGCCTAGAATTGTTATAAAAGCACATAAAATACTGCCAAGCTATATGTACCGTCAATAAGCCATAGGTTTAAAGCAGACAATTTACGACGTATAGCCGATTCAATTCTAAGCATTTTTTCAGACAATAAGATTAATCTTAGTTACTACCATTAAGTAGTAACTAAACTGGGGATCAAGCACTTTATCCTCTTCTCAGTACCAAACTTTTTAACAAAATAACGTTAAACCTCACAAAATCAAACTATTTTACTAAATGTTACTTTTTTTTTCGTTTGGGGCATTCTACTAAATGAAACTATTAAGTTCACCGAAAATTTAGCTAAAAGGTTACAAATTTAACTAAATCTTTTTCTAAATAGGTGGCAAACCGTGAGACAGTTTAATCGCTGACACATAAAACAGCAAAACCAACATAACTAAATAATAAAGTAGCTCTAGGAAAGGTTGAATTAGAACCCATGAGAACTGAATTTTATGACCATGCCAACTCTAGACAGCCCAAAGAAAACACCTCTCTCTCATCTCCAGATGAGGATGCCTATTTACGCTATGAGCAGTTAGAACCTCGATTACGCTCTTCTATTGACGAAAATATAGCAGCAGGAAATTATGCTGTGGCGATCGCGTTAATTGACGAGTTAATTTCATTCTGTCCTAATAATGCCTTAGATTATAATAATCGAGGTCTAATGCATTTCCGTAACAATCAGCTAACAGAAGCTTTAAAGGATTTGACTCATGCTCTAGAAATCGATCCTAATCTAGACAGCGCCTACAACAATCGTGCTAACTGCTATGTAGCTCAAGGTGATCTAGTAGCTGCAATTTCCGACTACGATCAAGCCTTAGATATCAATCCCGCAAACATTAGAGCCTGGATTAACCAAGGTATAACTTTCCGCGATCTTGAAAGTTACGATTTAGCTATCAGTAATTTTGATATTTGTTTGGTTCTTTCTCACAATCTCGCAGAGAGAGTTTATGGAGAAAGAGGCAGAGCTTATCACCTAAGAGGAGATTGGAATTGTGCTGTAGCCGACTACCAAAAATCCTTAGAATTGCTGACTGAAAAAACCCGCTTAGCTAGTTACCAACAAAAAGTACAAGGTTGGCTTACTGAATTATTACAGCCCGTATTCCTTAACTAATCTTTTTGGAGATTAGACACTATCTTAGAATCAGAGATTGGAGCATTACTAGTATCTTGTACAAATACGTGAATACGATCAGGTGTAGTTAAGGCACTATATTCCTCTAATAAACTTTGAGTTTGCTGAGGATCGAAATTACGATTTAGTTCAGTTCGTAATTTAAAAACTCTAATTTCTGTTTCTTTAACTTGTGCTCTTAGTTCCTTCAATTTTCCTTGTTGGATATTGTGATGAGGTAGTAGCTTAATCAGAGAAACAATACCAGTCATCCCAATCACTATACTGAAGAATAATTTTAATACTGCTTCAGTAACGACTCCTTGATTTCTGTCGCGATTATAACGAAAGATTCGTCGTTCATCAAAAACCCGATCATTTTTACCAGCGGATAGCTTCATAATTTATCTCAAAAATCAGCTAGTAGAACTATTTTGCTCTATATCCCTAATAAATAATTAGGGCTTTAAGACTAGCAATTTTTTAATAGAATCGCCAACCTTAAAACCGATATACCCAAGATCTCTAGAGATTTAGGTATTAACTACCAAGATATTGCTTTATTTATAAAGCTCGGTAGAAAGGCGAAGAGCCAAAAAGCCGGGAAACAGAGCAATTATAAGAGCTACAAAAATTTGAGTCTCAGATATAGGCATAATAAATTAACTCCTGATGAAAAAGGATGTTCAAACACTAATTTGCGTCATAATTGACCCTCAGCGAAACATCTTGTAACAAGATGCAACATAATTCCCTGAGATTAGCTACATTCTATAAAATTAAATGAGAAAATATTACCCCAAGTGCTTAAAAAATCAGGAGTAGCTAATTTATGCGAATGTTGCACACCATGTTGCGAGTAGGCAACCTAGAAGAGTCTATAAAATTCTATTGCGATGTTCTGGGAATGAAGCTACTTAGGCAAAAAGACTATCCAGGTGGTAAGTTTACCCTAGCTTTTGTTGGTTATGGAGACGAAAAAGATAATACTGTTATTGAGCTAACTTATAACTGGGGTGTAGATAAATACGATTTAGGTGATGGCTATGGACATATTGCTCTGGGAGTTAATGATATTTACGCTACGTGCGAAAAAATCAAATCTCTAGGAGGAAAAGTAACTAGAGAGCCTGGAGCAATGAAGCATGGTACAACAGTAATTGCCTTTGTAGAAGACCCCAATGGCTATAAAATAGAATTAATACAATTGAGCAGTAAAGTAGCCACAAAGCCACAAGCAGTGTCAAATCTACAGAATTAGTTCTGGATCGATATGTTGTGCAACCCAGTCACCCTTGCCATAGTCACAACCAAGTTCTTTTAATTCTTTAACTTGTTGTTCTTTAGTGATACCTGCAACTGTTATCGTCATCTTGTGTTCATGAACTTTAGCAATCATGTTCCGAATCAAGTCTTTATTTAATTTGTTATCAGAGATATCTTGAATAAAAGAGGAGTTAATTACTAAATTATCAAAAGGAAACTTGTATTTTTGATTAAGGGCAAAATAATTAGCACTGAAATTACTAATACTTAATTGAATATTGAGTTCTTTAAGTTTTCTAAGTATACTTTCAGAGGCAACAGGCTTGCTTAAAACTGCTCCCTCTGGTATTTCTAAACAAATATTTTCTCCATCTACATTTTGCTTTTGTATGGTTACCTTGATCTGGGTATATAGACTACCTTGAAAAAATTGTTCTACAGACAAAGGAATATTAAAACTAAAGTTCTTATCCCAAATTGACTCAGAAGATTCATCCCAGAGAGTTTGTTCTTGCCATTTTCTTATTTCATTACAAGATTTTTCAATAAGCAAATTATTAAGAAGTTCAAGACATTTATGATTATTAACTAAAGACATTATTTCTTCTTGAGCCATTTTTTTTGATTGAAAAATATCCCAATTAATTTCAGCATATAAATTTTTTATTTGCTTACTTTTTAAGTTAATAACTGGTAAATAATTAATTCTTAGATTTCTTTTTTCAATAAAGTTAAGTAGTTTGACTTTTAAGTTGAGTTTCGATTTGAAATCATGGTCGAGCTTGGCAGTAAATACTTTAGAGTTATATTGACTGTTATTTAGTTCTATTGCTTGAAACAGAGCCATTTTAGCAGCTTTTAACAAAAATTCTCCTTGCTGAATCGGATTTTCTTTCCGTTCTTTTAATATTTCTCCCGAAGATATGCCACAGTAAAAATCTACAAAAACTTCTTTTGAATCTAAGATCAGAGGTTTTTGAAATTTAGAATACAAATTCTTGGCTACTTCAATAGCATTATTTGAGTTATTTCTTGAACTTAGTAAAATTACAAAATTATTGTCATCTAATCGAGCCAAAGTCATATCTTCTGGCAAAGATTCTCTCAATATTTTAGCTGCTTTTGATAAAACTCGATTTTTGATTTCAAAATTAAGAAGATGATTATAAAGAGCCAGATATTTACATTCAATTACTAAAATACAAAAATTATAATCATTATTAATTGCTAATTTACGACAAGCTTCTCTCAGCTTGCCCATAAATACAACACGATTTTCGAGTCCAGTTACGTTATCCCGTAACGATTTATCTAATAATTCTTTTTGAGATTTTTGTAACGATTGCTCTGTTTTTTCTAATTGTTCTGTACGTTTCAAATATTGTTGTTTTAGCTTAATATTTTGCAAACTAATTTCTCGTTGAAGTCGAATAATTTTAATTTGATTTTCAATCCTTGCGATCACTTCTTCATTATTTAAGGGTTTGGTAATATAATCCGTTCCTCCAACTTTAAAAGCTTTAACTTTATCCAATGGTTCATCATAGGCACTGATAAAAATTACAGGAATATGTTTGGTTTTAGAATTTTGTTTTATTTTTTCGCATATTTCATAACCATTCATCCCTGGAAGATTAATATCCATTAAAATCAAATCAAAGATAGTAGCTTCAAGAGATTTGAGAGCTAAAGAACCACTAATTGCTCTTCTGGCTTGATAACCTTGTTCTCGCAAAATATCTGATAATAGACGTAAATTAGCAGGATTGTCATCAACAATAAGTATATTAATAGCCATAAAATAATAATCAAAATTAATTGTCTAAATGAAAAGATAAATTGTGGATTATTTATAGCCTTGAATCAACTTTTCAGTGGCATCTGCAATTAAATCGAACTGAAAATTATTAACCCAATGGGTTAATGTTTGGGCTAAATTTTGATAATCCGCAGCAATTTCTTCAATAGTCTCTATCATTAGTTCTTCATCCAACTCGATCGCAGCAAAATGTAGTTTATTAATCCAGTCTTGATCGATGGGGGAAGATAATAAAACATTAATAAGCTCCTGTTGATTGAGAATAGTTTGATTTTGGGATTGGATTTGTGTTGTAGATGATTCAGATTGCCATACAAAATCAACTTTTAAATGGGTTTGTATCTTTTCAAAAATTGTCCATTCTGCAAAAGGTTTACTAACAAAGTCGTCAGCACCAATAGCCAGGATTTTTTCTCGTTCTTCTTGAAAGGCACTGGCTGTAAGGGCAATAATCACCGTAGATTGAAGATTTTTTTGCCTTTTTTCCCGTTTTCTAATCTGTTCAATTGCTTCATAACCATTCACAATCGGCATTTGAATGTCCATCCAAATTAAATGAGGCTGCCATTCTTGCCAAATCCATATAGCCTGTTGACCATTCCGAGCTTCTCTAACATTAAAACCTACAGATTCTAATATTTCTAATATTAGCTGACGATTTTCTTTAATGTCTTCTACAATCAAAATACGATAATTCTCTTGATTAGGAGCTAATCCGACAACTTGAGGCTTTGTTTCTCTATTCGATAGGATTCTTTGGGATTTTTGATATTTAATGTCAAATTTTACTGTTGTTCCCACATTAAGTTGAGATTGAATTGTAATATCTCCCCCCATTAATTGAACAAATTTACGACTAATAGTTAATCCTAAACCTGTTCCCTCTTGAGATTTTATTCCTGAGGTAGTTTGAATAAAAGGATCGAATAAAGTTTCTAATTCTGAGGCAGCAATACCAATTCCTGTATCTTTGATAATAAAGACTAAGCGATTATTATTAGCATCTGTAGATTCTAATAATATTTCTAGATTTACTGATCCGACATTAGTAAATTTAATAGCATTGCCGACAAGATTAATCAAAAGTTGACGAAGTTTACTTTCATCAATTTTGATAAATTGGGGTAAATTATGATCGATATTAAAAACTAAATCTAATTGTTTAGATCTGGCTTTTATTTGTAACATTTCCTCAATGCTAGCCAACAACCTATATATATTACAATCTGTATAGTTAAGTTCAATCTTTCCTGCTTCAATCTTAGACATTTCTAAAATATCATTGATTAGATTTAGTAAATGTTCACCACTGCGATTGATAATATTTAAAGTTTCTTGATGCTTGGTTGATAAAAAGTCATCCCGCTGCAATAGTTGACTAAAGCCCAAAATTGCATTGAGAGGAGTCCTTAACTCATGACTCATATTGGCGAGAAAAACACTTTTAGCATGATTAGCTGCTTCGGCTTTTTGTTTGGATTCTAATAATTTTTTATTTTGTTCTTCTAGTAGTTGATGTTGCTTTTTCGCTTTTTCTAATAACTCTGCCTGATAGAGTGAAATATTTAATTGGGTTGCAATTTTTTGAACAAAAGTAATTTCTTCTTCCTGCCAATGACGAGGATGGGAACATTGATGAATACATAGTAGTCCCCATAGTTTATTACCTTGTAATAGAGGAATAATTAAATTAGCTCTAATCTGAAACTTAGCTAAAGTTTCAAGATAGCAATCACTAAAATTTGCTTGATAAATGTCTGCAATAGCTTGTATTTTACCTAAGTGATAATCTAAAGCATGATCTGTCCCAAAACAATGATCTTGTATATTAGTAAACAAAGCAGAAGAATAGGGAAAAACTACATTTTCAGCAACAAATTTTCCTTCTGTATAATTAGAATCCTCAAAAAGTTGCAAAATTCCTACTCGATCTACTTGCAAAATATGGCGAATTTCTCTAGTTGCAATAGCAAAAATTTCTTGAGTATTGAGGCTTTGATGAATTTCTCGGGTAATTTTTCCTAGTAGAGTAATGCGCTTGAGCTGATTTTCTAAGGCAATGTTGGCTTGGGTTCTTTCAGTAATGTCTTCATAAGTACCTAAAACTCCTACCACATTACCTGATAAATCACGCAGGGGGAATTTTTTAGTATCTAACCAATAGACTCTATTAGTAATTGTTCGCTTTGTTTCACGTATGTAAGACTCTGGAACATTATTTTCCATAACTTTGCGATCGCATTCCCGATAAAAATCTGCCTCTTCTTTGCTCCAAGGTAAGTCATAATCAGATTTGCCAATAATTTCTGTTTCACTAGTTAAACCTGTATATTCCAAAAATTTACGATTACAACCTAAATAATTAGAATTACGATCTTTCCAAAAAATTGCTTGGGGAATATTGTCTAATATCAGTTGGAGTAAGTTATTAGATTGAGCTAATGTTGGCTCGACTGTCGAATATTTTTGCCACTTCCGAGAAGATGAAACAATATCTTGCTGATTTTCGATGGAGCGAGCTTGAGTAAGATCACGAAATTGCCACTGTTGCCAACACCAGAGCAAATCTTCTCTCAGTTCAGATGCCAAATTATAGAAATTCAGGCTATTTTCAGCAATTAACTTGTTGAGAAGTTCTGAAATTTCCTTTGGAATACCCGGAATTTGTAAACTTTCCAGATTATTTTCTGGGGTAGTAGTAGTTCCCGTTAAAAGTTGAACAAAGATGGTGCTCAAACTATATAGATCGTAATTATAATGGGTTTGTGTTGCTGTTGTTTCGGGAGAAAAATCGCCATAATTTCTTACAGGAAATTGCCAGGCTTTACTAAAATCAATCAGTTTAATTTGTTTAGTTTCAGGATGAATTAGTAAATGGTCAAAATTAAGCTGACTATGAACGATTCCATGATTGTATAAGTGATTAATGATATCAGTAATTTGAAGGGCAATAGGAAAAAAATCATCTAGAGATAGTATTTCTGATTTTGAGGAATTGGAACTCGATTTTAAGTAATTACCTAAAGAAACTAAATTCTCGTCAACCATAACTAAAGCCACAGTCTCTCCCCAATTGTAGAAGTGAAGGGGCTGAATAATACCAGAAAAGTTAAGGTTACTAGCAATTTGGTAATTATGGGAGTAATCAGCTATTAGTTCATCAGATATAAATTTAGCAAATTTAACTATTACTGATTGAGAATATACTCTACTTAGTCCGCGATACACTAAGGTTCGATCACTGCTATAAATAAGCTCGTCTAGTTCGTATTCAGTGAGATGTGGAGGTTGGTAGGACATATTTCTCCTCAAAGATACAGTCCATTTTAACCATGAAAAATCAAAACCACATCCGCTAAATATAGGTCATAATTTCATTGAATACTTAATTGAGCAGAGGTACTAATCATTCACCTAGATAAGCTTCCAACACATCAGAATTATTTTGAATCTCTTCTGGTGTTCCATCAGCTAAATTAGTACCTTCTGCTAATACCCAAACGCGATCGCATAATGACATAATTACGTCCATATTATGCTCAATAATTAGGAAAGAAATACCTTGTTGATTCCATCTTTGTATATGTTCACAAATTTGATTAATTAAGGTAGGGTTAACCCCTGCTGCTGGCTCATCCAATAAGATTAACTTGGGACTAGTCATGAGAGTCCGCGCTATTTCTAGGAGTTTTCTTTGTCCTCCCGATAATGCGCCTGCATAATCATTTGCCTTGGCTGCTAGCCCCACAGACTCTAAAATAGCCATTGCTTGTTCTTTATTAGCTCTTTCTTCTTGTCTTAATTGCTTTTGTTGTAGCCATACTTTTAAAAAGCTTTCCCCTGTTTGCTGGGGTTTTGCCAGGAGCATATTTTCTAGTACTGATAAACGAGATAATACCCGCGCTACTTGAAAGGTACGAATGCATCCTTTTTGGGCAATTTTGTGGGGAGCTAGATGATCGATAACTTGATCATCAAATATTACTGAGCCTTCGTCAGGACGAAGGAAATTGGATAATAAATTAAATAATGTGGTTTTTCCTGCTCCATTGGGTCCAATCAAACCAGTAATACTTCCTTGCTTTACTTCAATGTGAGCATTATTTACGGCTTTAATACCACCAAAACTTTTATATAATCCTGTAGCTGTTAGGAGTTGAGTCATTTGGGAGAAGCAGTAGAAAGAATAAAGCGAGTAGAAAGGAGTATAGCTTACAAAGGGATGTTTTAAAAAATTAAGAAGAATTAGAAAAAGTTAAATTGAGTAACAGAAAAGAGACATGATTCCAAGAAGGCAATCATTCAGTAAATAAAACTGCATAACTTCTCCCCTTCTGAATATATGTAAGTAGTAGAAGAGGATGAGTTTGGGTCATACAGATGAAACTACAATGGCATAAACTGCTACTTAAATTAACAATATGGCTGGCTCTAGAAATAGTCTTAAATCTCATGGGATTAGATGATGTAGCTGATTATGGCGAGTTTATTTTGACTAACAGTAACACTTGTACAACATCAGTTAATGTGTGCATTAAGTAATAAGTTCTTTTGACAAACAGATAACTTCAGTTAAGAAATTCCCGTAAAATAGGTCTTAGCAAGTAGTCCAGAAATTATAGTTAAGGAAAGAGAAAGTACAGTCAAAGCAGCTATAGTCATATTTTTGTATTTATTACCCTTATTTTGCTCTTCCAGTAAAGATTCTTGCTCTTCTAGTTTAGTTTGCAACTTACTCAAAGAATCATTCTTAGTATGTAACGTTTGTTCCAAGGACTCATAACTAGATTTTTGTTGAGATAAAGCTTCTCTAACTTCAGTAATTTCTTGTTGTAATTTTTGGTTATCAGTAGATTGCTTTTGAGATTTAGTTTTTTCTTGTTCTAGTTGTTGCTGAAGATTTTTATTTTGTGCTTCATGGTGATGCAATTGTTTTTGTAAACTGTTAACCTCTTCTTTTTGTTGAGTAAGTTCTTGTTGAACAGTCTCAGATATTTGCTCTATTTGGGCTAAATTGTTTTCTAGTTTGGTGATCGTTACTTGTTTATCAGCTATTTCACTCTGTTTTTGACTTATTTCTTGCTGTAAGTTATTGTTAGTTGTTTCTAAGCCTTGAATTTGAGATTGTTTATTATCTAGTTCTTGTTGTAAAGTTGCTTGAGTTTGCTCTTGTTCAGCAATTCTATTGTTACTTTGTTCTAATTGCTGTTGAATTTGGTTTAATTCAGTTTCTTTATTGGTTAATTGTTCTTGCCAAGATTGACTAGCTTCTTGGGCTTGAGATAGTTCTTGTTGTAAAGTTGCTTGAGTTTGCTCTTGTTCAGCAATTCTATTGTTACTTTGTTCTAATTGCTGTTGAATTTGGTTTAATTCAGTTTCTTTATT
>JASJDF010000029.1 GCA_030065715.1 Xenococcaceae cyanobacterium MO_188.B19
TCAATGCTGTGCATTATCTTAATCACAGGAACTGGAGAAACTTCTGTGATTGCTTCTGCGGAATGATTACTAGGAGTCCATATTTCATCAAAGTAATCAAAAGCAAATCTTAAATGTTGCGGATATTTAGGTAATTCCCAAGACCAAAACCCGATGTTATATCGTTCTTCAAAATACCGATCTCCCATGCATCTAAGCAACTCAGGTATATGTTCGGCGTTGACATTAACAAAATTAATTGGATAGGGATTTTCTGTAGCAAAATTCTCTGCCTGATGACTTGAATCTAAATTACGATGCCAATCTGAATCAATATTATTAATTACTAAGGGGATATCAGCAGCTTGAAAAGACCTAATATTGGCTCTAGATGCTTGACCTAAACCAAATTCTCCTCTGACAAAGCCAGCTAAATTAATTCCTAAAGAATCATTCATAATTACTCCTAGACTATGTAATTAGTTCCTAAAAAATATCTAAAGTTAGAGAAATATATAATTTTTACTTAATCAATCTAAGGTAATACTGGAATTTCATATTCTAATTTTTCAAAATCCTCTCGCCATTTTTTAACAATTACATTAATATCATCTTGAGTTTTGTAATAATTAAGATATTTTTCTATATTAGTATTTGAAGTGTTTTTTTGGGGAATATCGATGTTATCTATTCCAAGATTTCCAGCAATATAACTGAAGTCTTTTTCTAGGGATTCATGGCGACAAATATAATCAACAATAATTGAATTATTTTCATCTGATATGTATGAAAATTGGGACTTTGACAAGAAATCTTTGTGTCTTATAAAATCACTAAATGAATTGGTTGCTAATGCAGCTTTAGTTATTGGCCATTTCCAAAGATCGGCTTTTTTATTTTTACATTTTGCAATAGATTTATTGATCCATGTATAAAAGGAAACAGCCCTACTGCATGGGTGTCTGACACTAGAAAAAACAAAGTATTCACTCCATATTGAATCACCAACTACTCTTTTAATTTCTCTTGCTTGTGAATGCTTGTGAAGTCCAAATTTTTGCCGATAATATTTTTGAATGTTTTCACCATACAGAGTTCCGCCACTTTGAATATCATTCCATTGTAAAAATTGGTCTAAAGCTTGTGTAATACTGCTACCTGCACACTTCTGAATATGTACAAAGATAAATTTTTTACTATTATATATAAGCATTACAACTCCTAATATTACGTGACTAATTTACAAAGATATACAGTAAACATTCACTAGACTTTGCTTTAGTTTAATCCATTAATTAATTTACAATTTACTACTCATTGCACTGAGTTTATCCTTGTAAATATATTCAACACGATTTTTGATTTTTATACCAATATTTTCTGGACTTAAAATTGATTTGATATCATGTGCTGCTCTTGTTCCTATCTGGCTTGCTTGTCGATAATTATTAAATACATAGTGCATTAAAAATGCAGCATGATCGATATCTGGTTCCGCACAAATATCTCCTTTTTTATAAGTTTTATAATCTTGTTCAAGTTCGACTAAATTATATTTGACTAGAAAACTGTTACCTACATTCATGAATTCTGTATTAGCAGAATAGCCAGTGGCAATGGTTGGTTTACCATAAAACATAGCTTCTGCTAAATTCACTCCAAAACCTTCTGCTCTATGTAGAGATACATAACAGTCGCAATTGTAAAGCAAAGAATTAACTTCTTCTATTGATAAATCAGCATCTATTAAATGAATATAAGGATATTCAGTAGTTAGTTCTTTCAATCTATCTCTTTCTTGTGAAGCTTGATGCAAATTAGAAGCTTTTATAACTAATAATACATCTTCATTAGATTTGCCAAATGCTTTGATAAATGCCTGGACTATACCTTCAGGATTTTTTCGTTCAAAGGTATCAAAGCTATCAAACATAAAAAGAAAAATAAATTTATTATTGGGTAATTTTAAGTCTTCTCTATTTAATGAAGGAATGGGTAAACTAACACTGTGCATTATCTTAACTATTGGTAGAGTAGAAACTGCTGAGATAGTTTCAGAGGTATAGTTACTAGGAGTCCAAATTTCATCCAAGAAATCAAAAGCTATTTGTCCGTCTAAACTTTCAAATTTAGGCATTTCCCAATTCCAGAAGCCTATATTATATCGATTTTCAAAGTATTGATCTCCAAAATAACCAATAACTTTAAACAACTGTTCTGGACTAACATGAATAAGATTAATAGGATAGTCATTGTCATAACTAAATCCATAAGAGTCGTTACTACTGTTTAAATGTCTGGGACAATTGAATTGTACTTGATTGATTTTGACTGGAATTCCCGCAGCTTTAAGTGCTTGAATATTAGATTGAGAAATTGCTCTTAAATCGGATTTTTCTTGAGTAAATTCAATTACATTAACGCCAATATTTACATGATTATTATTGCTGCCTGAAATTTGATTCGACTCTTCTAAACTAGCTAATCTTTTTTGAAATTCTTCTGAAGATTGGATTTGTCTAATAAAATCATCCCGGTCGATTTGATTTTCATACAATTGCTTGGAGTAATATGAGTAAGCCTCATTATCAGGATTGCGTCTCAAATAAGTTCTAAATACTGTACTAACAAAAACCTCATGACTAAAATTAGAGGCAACTTTTAATAGTTTTTCTGGCTGATACATAAGGGTTTGCATTTTGGCTTAATTCCTTAAGATATAAATTAATGTAGAATATTTTCCGAATAACTATTCAATAATTTGTTCCGCTTCCAGATAATCAAGGAAATTTTGGGCAATTACAGCCCAATCAAATTTCTGGGCTACGTAATCTCTACCATTTTTGACTCGCTGACTGGTAAGGTCACCATCTTCATTTTTGACTTGAAGAATTGCCTGGGCAAATTGCTCGATTTCCGCAAGTAGGCAATGTTTATCTTGTTCTATACCTAAACCTCTAGTACCAAAAGGAGTAGATACAACTGGAACTCCAGCAGCTAAATAATCTAGCATTTTTAAATTTGTACCTGAACCAGAAACCATTGGGTTTAGGGCTAAGTCAACTACTCCCAGTACGCTATCTTTAGTGTGAGCATCTACTGATCCAATAAAGTTAATGTTTCCTGGAGGCTTGTCTTGGTTGCTAGTTTTATTAATAAATTCCTCTGAATTGCGAATTTCGATAATAAAATTCTTTCTAGTTATAGAGCCATTGTCAATTTGACCTTGCCAATATTGTTTACCTTCAAGATCAATTTCACGGTTTAAGTAACTATTAAAACAAGCATCTAGAAATTCTGGAGTACTTAGATGATGTTTATCTTGTAGAAAGACTTCATCATCTTCTGGAGGACTATAGTAGGGAAAAGCTTTGGCAATATTACCTAGTATGATAAATTTGACATCTGGTAATTGTCTGGCAATTTTAAATATATGACCAACTGCTTCGACATTGGGATGATGCCAACTCCCCATAAATAAAACCAAAAATTCGTGGGCTATGCCAACTTTTTGTTTGTTTAGTTGACGCTGCTCCCAAGATACATAGTTAACTGTTTCTAAATCAACTCCGTTGGGAACTGCAACACATTTGCTAATTTCGATGTCGTAAAGGTCTCGGAATCCAACCGCATCGTTATCAGAGCAGACCATAACTAATTGACTGCGCTGACAGCTATCACTTTCTACTCCACTAGTTGCTCTGAGCAGATGGCTCGCTCCTTCATTATCGGGAAACATATCTTGTTTCATTTTTAGCTCTACATTATGAGCTTCATACCAAATAGGTAAATTACTCACGGCTCGCAGGGCTGGAAACAGATAGGGGTGGGAAGCGACTAAAAAATCAGAATCAGCAGCAGCAGTAGCAAGAGCTTTGAGGTAAGCAGGAGTCAGGTGATAGAGTTGGGGCATAGCGACATCAGAAATGTTATCTATTCCAGTACTATCGCGAACTCCCTGTTCGGCTGCCATATGGTTTGCTGACACAGGAATACGAGTTTCCCATAACCCAGGAGCTATTTCTCTCTCGAAGGAGTCATTGTTCCAGGTCAAGGTAACCAACTCAACGTCAAATTTAGTAGCCAAATGCCGATATACGTTATAGATTCGACTGGTACCACCGCTAACAGGGGGAAAGATGGGAAAAGTTGAGGCAACAGTAATTTTTTTGACTCTTCTATTTTGTTTTCTACCAGAACCATAAGTCGTGCCAGAGAGTAGCTTAGTAACAGTGTTTTTCCAGGTAATTTCTTGAACTTTCTTTTGGGCAGTAGCCCCCATGGACTTGGCTTTTTCGGGATGGGTGCAAAGGTAGTCAATACGTTCTGCGATCGCTTTTGGGTCTAAAGGAACAGAATAGCCTGTTTCGTCGTTAACCACAAATTCATTTGGTCCACCTGCGTCAGTAGTAGTAATCACAGGTTTACCACTCATCATGGCTTCGATAGTAATCAGTCCATAGTCTTCATCATAGGGGATGTAAAGAATGGCAAAGGCATCTGCATAATATTGAAGCAGATCCTCATCGTTGACAAAACCGATAAATTCAATACGGCGATCGTCTCCTGCAAGTTGCTTTAAATAAGGTAAATCACTACCAGTACCACCAATTTTAAATTTGATGTCGGCTTTAACATATTTCATCGCCTTGATAAGGAGATCGACACGCTTACTACCCTGTTCTAAACGACTAACTGTAAATAAGTAGTCACTTTTCCCATTGTTATAAAAATCTTCTCGTATCGGGGGATGATGAATTGTTTCAACTTTTACCCCTTTAGGAAAATAACCTTGGCGTTTGATAATATTATCTGCGATCGCACAATATTTTTTGATTGTACTAGTAGCCAATCCTATACCATCTAAAAAGTGAATAATTTCTCGGATCAATGGTCCAGGAAAATCAAAAGCACTTTTGGGTAAGTGATCTTGGCGACGACGCAGCAGATCGATCCAGGTAAAAAATTCGGTTAGAGCTTCTCTTCTCCCTTGACTACGGCGCATCAAGGCTTGCAGTTCCGAGATTTCTCGATTATCTGTATGATATTCTTTAGGAAAACCTTCAGGGTAAGTATCATATAAGCCACGTAACTTATGTTGAATATAACAGACATGATTATGATGCTGAATCATCCATGCTGGATATTTTGTGGAAATAACTAAATCGAAATGGCTAACATCCAACTCAGCAAAATATCGATAATTATCTATCAATTCCCAGAAATTACTTTCTCGACTAGGAACTTTAATTAAATCGGCTTGGTGTTGAGTGTCTTGATTAATACTGTGTAACATTCCCCACCAAAAGTTTTCTGCCCCACCAACACGAAAGGGAACAGAACTGGGAGCAATAATTCCTATTTTCATAGCTATAATCTAATTTTAACCAATAAATAAGTAATAAATCAAGGCTAAAAATGATGTTTAACAGCAGTCTGATTGAAAAAAATTTCAGCTTTGCTTAACGTATTAAAATACAGTAGATATAAATTTTGCTAAGACTCGTAAATGAATATATCTGCTGTTTATCCTTAATAATTCTATCGACTCAAAATCTAATTTTCAAAAAAAGATTCCCACTCTGTACCTACAAAATCTTGCTTCAAAGTTTCGTAGTTTTTAATAGATTCCTTTAAACTTCTATTTTCTAATTTTTTGGTTTTTGGCTTTAGATCTACGTAGGGTATTTCCAGAAACTCTTGAATACCTTGCATAGTTTTGGAATAATTTTGACATAATTCTTCATAACTTACTTGTAAAATTCTATTCTGAGCAAACTCTTGATTAAATTCTTCTACTTTATTACGTTGTTTTTGAAAGTCTTCCAATAACTCCTCTTTATCAAGCTCTATTGCAATTTGCTTAGACTTAGAGCCTGTCATAACTTTAAATGATAAATAACGACGAAGTAAATTACTTCGGAATAAGCTAAGCACATATAAATCCGAGTTTTCTTGGAGCATTTTCCATAAACGTTGCCAATTTCCTCTAAAGCCCGCATCCGATCTATGAAGACAAAAACCTACTGCTTTAATTGAGGGTTTGTATTCCCTAAAAATAAAATGCTGTAAAATTTCATCTTCTGGCATATTTTTGAGAAAAGCATATCCATAATCAGGATTGAACACCTCATCATGGCACATTACATTTGGATGTAAGTCAAGACTTGACTTGAGCATGTGGGTTCCAGAACGAGGCGAAGAGAGAATTATGAAATTGCGATAATTAGTTTTAAAAACTGCTTTCTGATATTCATTAGATGATTTCAGGGAATCAATGATTTTTTCTCTGGTCAATTTATTATTATTAATTGCCTCAATATAAAAGTTTTTCCCAGCTGGATCTGATTTTCGTTTTAAATATCTAAGGTAAGCTGCGTCTATAAACTCTCTATCTGTAGTTTTTGCATTTGATTTCATCCACATTTCCTTAGTTACCAATTCTTGTGCTTCTTTAGTTTTATTCATTAGTAAATACACCTCAACTTTACTGAAAATTCTTTGTCCGAATTAAATTATATGGGTAAAATTCCATTGTAATAGCAAATTTTGAGATACTTTTGCCCGTAATTATTTAATTTGATACCTACTTACTTTATTTCTAATAAAGAGTTAAACATAATTCCTATAGCTAATTTAATTAACTGCAGAAAGTAATTAAATTCATTACTCCATAACACCAGATAGTGCTAGATATAATTCGTATTGTTTATCCTGAGACATTTTTTTGTTAGAATTCTGCTTTTTACTGTTTGCATACTCTAAAATCCATTCACTAATATTTTTAGCAGTGGGAAAGATTTTTTCTAATAGTTTTTTTTCACTCTGCTCCCAAGTAGATGATTGCTCTTTAATCCAGTTTTGTCCTGTTTGTGCTAACTTATACCAATGGTCATAATTATCTATCATTTCGATAATTGCATCTTTAATTTGTGAGGCAGAATAGGTTTTCCATTCCCCACAATTACCGTCCAAAAATTCGTAATATGCAGGTTCCCATCGATTACTATTTATGGAGAGATAACATCCGCTTTCGACTAACTCTTGATGCACTGGTATATCGGTAATGATTGTAGGTATGCCGAGAGACATAGCTTCACGAGGGGTAAACGACCAACCTTCTCCAGATGAAGGATAAATATAAGCATCTAACTTGCTATACCACTGATTAATCTCATCATCTGATAATTTCTCTACAGTTAAAGAGATACCAGGTAGATCTTCCCAAGCTTTTTGAGCATCATTGAGCAACCAAGGACAATGAATCATCAGTTCAACATTATGTCCTTCTTTACGAAGCTCTACTACAGCTTCTACCACCTTATCAAAGTTTTTTCTACGATTAGGCACGCCTAAAATACCGAGTCTAAGTCTATCTAGCTGTTTATCAATTGGTTTAATTCGATGGCGTTCGGGATAACTCTGTGGCAGCACAGTAATTGGTCTGTTAACTCCAGATATTTGAAAAACCTTTTGCAAGTATGGATGAGGAACAAAAACTTCGGTGAAATTTTCGTTAATTGACTTGACCCAACTTTCAGGAATTTGACTGCTTTCAAAGGTAGTCCAAATATAATTGATATTTTCTGGTCTAACCAGCTCTCGATAAATGTCTGGTCGAGCTGCGACAAGAATTTTCCCATTAATACACCTGCTATCTGCAACTAGTTCCCCTAACTGAAAACAGCGTCGTGCAACCACCCCTAAACCAGTAGGATCGTCCTGATAAGCGTCTAATACGTATAACTTTTGGGGAGTTGACTTGCCTATAGGAATAGTGCTTAATGCTTCTTGATAAGTTTTTTCCATCTCTTCGAGATGCTTGCGTTTAGCCGTAATTTCCTGTAATTTTTGGCTAGCTTGGTACAACTCAGGGTTAATTTTTAAGGCTTGCTGATAATAAGCGATCGCTTTGTTCCAATTTTCTTCAAAGCCGAAAGCTTCTCCTAAATGATAGTGTAGCCAATAAAATTCAGGATATAGTTCTATTCCTTGCTGCGCCAAGTTAATAGCTTGCTCTAAGCGACTAACTTGAATTAAACGATTAGTCAAGTTAGAATAAACCCATTCAGGTTGTCTTGAATTAAGTCTAGTAGCTTCTTGATAGTTATTTATCGCACCAGCAATATCTCCTTGTTTATCTAGCGCAACACCAATAGCACGATAAATTTCATCTACATTGGGATATAATTGTAGAGCGCGATCTCCTAATTGGGCAGCCTCCTCGAAATTTCCCAATTCTGCCAAAAGAATGATAGCACTACTATAAATCCATTCTGGCTGTTTTATTTCTAAATTAATTGCTTCTTGATAACAACTTAATGCCCCTTTAAAATCTCCTTTTCGATATTTCTCTGCACCCTCTGAGTGTAATTTTTCTAAACTTACCATTTTATCTTCTTGGGTCAACATGATACTTCTATAAATTACTGATTTTCAAAATGCTTACACTGTAAGTATTTTGAAATTAGGTTTTGCCAAACACTAGGGTTATTGCTAAGAAATAACATACCAATCAAATTCGCCAAATTGACAATTAAGCATAACTTGCTACTTCTATAAATGAGACAATTTTTGCTAGAAATTACAAGACAGGGATAAATATACCATCTTATAAATAAATCCTACAAAAGTATAAATCTCAGCTCTAACAGATAAAAACCCACAACTTAATAAGGTAACTTCAGCCATTTTCTTTTCTTTACACAACCTTAACACAGGGTCTATATTTGAAGGATGGGTGTAATTACTGATTATTTTATATATTCTTTATATACTAACCAGAGCTTGATTTTTTAGGTTCTTCTAAACTGCCTGATATATAATCATTTAAGAATTGTATTGTTAAGTTTTTCGATTTGTTCTGTAATAGACGGGTGATTAGGTCGGTATTTTCTAGCCTCTTTCATTAAAAATAATGAGATTTCAGGGTAATCTAATTCATACAAAAGAGCAATATCTCTAAGAGCTACTTCTGGCTTTTTATTGGGGTTAATACTCTCTACTCTATTTTTAGGAACAATAAAACTACTACTCAAAAATTTTGCAATCAAACAAAAAATATCCTGAACAATCT
Source organism: Xenococcaceae cyanobacterium MO_188.B19 (assembly GCA_030065715.1). Taxonomy (GTDB): domain Bacteria; phylum Cyanobacteriota; class Cyanobacteriia; order Cyanobacteriales; family Xenococcaceae; genus JASJCP01. The sequence goes on from JASJDF010000029.1 coordinate 9,056, forward strand.
CCTCATTAAGATTTTCTTCCTTACTTTCCTCTGGATACATCGAAAAATCATTTGAAAAAATACTTTCTGAAGATAAATATTTATCAGCCAATCTTTTATTTGAATCAGAAAATTTTCCATAAAAATCTAATGCTTCTTTTCTTGTTGGTAGCTTTTCTTTTCCTTGATATTTTTGCTGTAATTGACTGATAAGGTAGTTTCTCAACTGATTATTAAATTTGACTGGAATATTGTTTATGGATTCTGGAAAGCATTCATTCATTAGCATAAGACCATGCTGTACTGAGGCAGAAAGCTTTTCATTTTTTCTTTCTGGGATAACAAACTTATCAGCTTTAATTAACCCAACTGCATTAATAAAATCCTGTAATAAGTCACCTTCAATAAATTTGCTCTTATCAAAAATACGAATATCTATATTTTGTTTTCCAAATACGCTCGCCCACCTTTCTATAAGATCATAGTAATTGTAATAAGGGTCGTTTGGCGAAACACCTTGGGGTAGCAAAACAGCAGACTTAGTTTTTCCAACTTTTATCTTTGTGCTGTAATGACTTACAGCTACTTGATCTTGACGCCTTAGATAAACCAGTATTTTGATATCAGTAAAATATGGTTTCAAAATATCTAATAAATTCTTTATTTCGTCTTTGATTGTAAGACGAGAATGGAAATGTTCCGAAGAAATAATTACTGAAGATATTTTATGATCGAGATTTTTGATCTCCCGATCAAACTCTTGTCTGAATTTCGCTTTCCATTCATTCCTTTTAGCATCTGAAAAAATACGCAAATATTTAACTTGATCATCAATTTTATGATTATCCATGCAGTATGTTGCAAGTTTGCGGTTATTTCTAAGACCTGGACTGCGTAAATATCCCACACCTTGTTTTGCCAGTTTATCTCGATTAAGATGTAAAAATTCCTGAATGGTAGTTGTTCCAGTCTTTTCTATTCCTATATGTATTAAAGCTTTCATCAATTTTTCTTCTTCAGTGTTTGATTATGTCTATTGTAAATTGCTATATTGTGTATCGATTACAAATATGAATAATGAATGACCAAAATTTATTCCTAAAACTATTGTAAAGTGATGTAAAAAAATAAAAGCCGAATATTTTTGTCACTATTAATAAAGCAACTTTCTTAGTCATCACCTTTTCTTCATAATGCTAACAAAAGTTATTGCTACTGACAATGAATTTGGCTATGTATCCTTAAGTTTTTATACTACATCTAATTTTCCCAACAAACATAGTTGCTAATTATAATAGTAGAATTACTTAAGATTCTTCTGAATTTTTCCCCTTACTCAATTTTCAACTATTCCATTGAAATAAAATTTTCGATCAGAAGTTATTTAAATTTATTTCGTAAATAAATTTAATTTGCATTAGCATGAAGTAAATTTAACTGTTTAAGCAAATTGTTTTTAACTGCTTTAGGGGTAAAAGGTAAGAGAGCATCTTTAGCATTGGCAGCTAATTTTTCCCACAGTATTTCGTCTTGATAAAGTCGAATAATTTGTTCGGCAAACCTTTCTGTTTTATTAGCGATTAAGATATTCTTTCCTGGGGTTAAATTCATCCCTTCTATACCGATATCAGTAGAAATGACAGGTAAGCAGTATTCTAAACTCTGTCCAATTTTACCTTTCATGCCAGCACCATATCGGAGGGGTGAAACGAAGACTCGATGATTGAGGAAATAAGAACTCACATCAGAAATGTAACCAGGAACTTGTATTTGATCGCTGGCTAAAGCCATCACTTCCTCCGTAGGATTACTGCCTAGTAAAGTCACGGTAACTTCAGGTATTTTCTCCCAAACCAAAGGCATAATTGCTTCACACAACCATAACACAGCATCTATGTTAGGGGGATGGGTGTAACTACCGATAAATAGAATGTTGTGTCTTTCGTGGAATTTTTTATTTTCACCTGAGTAAGGGAAGTGAAGATTAGGTACTACAGCGATGTTAGATATTCCTTGTTGGTGTAAGATTGATTGTTCTACAGGGGTAACAGTAATAGTTAAATCTGCTTGATGGGCAATCTTAAGTTCTTTGGCTTGCATATCCAGCCATTCCGCTGCTTTTTGTCCGTCTTTATCGGGAGATAATTCCCAAGCCCGTTTCAATCTCAGGTAATGTAGATCGATGGTGTCATAAATGACTTTGATGTGGGGTTGTTCCCGCATGATCGGTAAGTATTTTTCGTTGAGTTCGGGGCGACAAATCCAGGCAATGTCAATGAAAGGTAATCTGGCTTTGATCTGTGCTTCTGGGATTACACCATAACCATCTTGGGTATAGAGAACTTCAATTTGTAAATTTTGTAATTCTGATACGTAGGGTTCGTCTTTGATGCCATTTTCTGGGGCAAAGATCACATCATAGCCCAATTCTTTGAAGATTTTGAGAAGTTGAAAGAGTCGGCGAGAACCAGATTCTTTATCATAACAAGGCATATAACTATCTATAACCAAGACTGTCTTATTTCCTTGATATTTTCTAGCTGCTTTAGCTACATTTTGACTGCCTTGGTTGGGTAAATAGGCACTGGTGTTGAGATATTTTTGCCATTTTTGGTTGAATTTGGTGGAGTTTATCACTTGATAACGCTTAACCCCACTAGTGGTGGATGTGCCAGAGGAAATTCCTTCGTAGTGAGTGATGACAGATTTAGGCTGATACATTACTTTTAAGCCTAATTGATGGCGAATTGCAAAACAAAGGTCAGTATCTTCATAGTAAGCAGGAGCAAAATCTCTCTCAAAGCCATTTAAGGCTTCAAATGCCGATTTTTTAACCATTAGACTAGCTCCTGAGCAATAGTCTGTCTCTCGTAAATAGTTATATTTGGGGTCATAAGGATTATCATTTCTGCCATAATTCCAACCAGAGGCATCTTGCCAAATGATTCCTCCTGCTTCTTGTAATGACCCTTGAGGATACACTAGTTTAGAACCTACTGCTCCTACTTCTTCGTCTTGTTCTATGACTTCGAGCAGACTTTCAATGGAGTCGGGATGAATTTCTGTATCGTTGTTGAGGAAATAGAGATAAGTTCCTTCTGCTTTGGCTGCACCTTTATTGCAGGAGTGAATAAAGCCGAGGTTATTTTCGTTATTAATCAGAATTAAGCCTTCAATGTCTTGGAGACTGGATTGGGTATTATCTGTAGAGCAATCATTGACAATAATAATTTCAACTGCGATCGCTTCGCGCCTCGCCCTGGGCGAGATCGCGTCTGAGAGGTTTTTAACTATAGATTGTAGGCATTGGGCGGTGTATTCCAGCTTATTATAGACAGGAATAATAATCGAAACTTTAGGGCGATCGCTGTAAGGTACTTTGGTAGGAAGAGTAATTGCTGAACTCTCCAAAATTTCCGTTGGAATAGGTGGGGTTTCGGAGCCTGAAAGATCATCTATGAGTTTTTTGGGGTCAATGGATGGGTCTTTTTTTAGTAGAGCATTCCCTAATTGTACGGAGGCTTCCAGATGTTTGGGTTGTAGCTGTAGAACCATTTGATAAGCTACAATAGCCTCATCAATTCGATTATGTTTCATCAGGGCATTGCCTAAACCCATATATAGGCTTAAATTTTCTTTGTCCAGAGCTATGGCTTGATGATAATTTTGGATTTCGTCGGGATTATTTGCGATCGCATTTTCTAAAAACTTCAGAGCCGAGTTTTTATCTTGTTCGATTTTTCGATAAAGGGCATTACCGAGTTTTTGCTGCACATTAGGCAAATCTGGTTGAATTTTTGCAGCTTCCTCATAAGCTTTGATAGCTTCATCCCATTGATTCAGTTTTCCTAAGGCTTCTCCTAGGTTGTAGTGAGCCCAAGGAAAATTAGGTTTAAGTTTAATAGCTTGACAAAATACTTTAACAGCTTCTGACCAATTCTTTAGTTCTAACAGAACATTACCCAAGTTATTATAAGACCAAGAGAAATTGGGATTAACTTTTATCGCTTGACGATACCAAGGTAGAGCCTCTGACCATAACTTTTTTTGACTTAAAGCTTCTCCCATATTATGGGCAGCTTGCCAATAATCTTTTTTGAGTTGTAATGCCTTTTTATACTGTTCAATTGCGGAATCCCAATTACCATTTTGGGCTAGAAGCAAGCCAAGATGGTAGTATAGTTGGGGGCTGTGAGGATTATACTTAATTCCTTCTTGATAACAGGCTTGAGCTTGAGCAGGTTGCTCTACTTTAATAAACAAATCTCCCAAGTTAATATAGGGTTCGACCGCGTCTGGTTGAAGTTGAATCACTCGACGGTAACAACTAATGGCAGATTTGATTTTACCCTGTTGAATTAGATTACTTGCCAATTGTAGATATTCCTCTGCTTTAACGCCTTGGGCTTCTAATTCAATCGCTCGTAACCAATATTCGGTGGCTGCTCCTGATTGACCAGCTCTAGTCAAAGCTCTGGCTAGATTCCGATATGCTCCAGCAAAATTAGGATTGAGTTTAATAGCTTTTTTATAGTAAGCAATAGCAGTATCCCATTGTTTTTGCCTAGCATAGAGACTGCCTAGGTTGGCTTGTATCTCTGGAGACTGGGGTTTTTCTTGAGCTTGTCTGAGATATTGTTGAATTGTGGGGGTGAGTTGAGTCCCAGTAGGATTTGGCTGATTGCTATTATTGGACTGACTAGCAGGATTCAATCTCAGTTGAGAGGATTCTGTCCCATTGGAAGCAGATAATTGAGGTTGCCTATAGCCAGAAGTTTTAGCACCACCAAAAGAAGTTTGCAAGTATAAAATAGTACGATAATAATGGGTTGCTTGTTCCCATAATCCCATCTGCTCTGCTACTTCAGCCCGCTTTTGATGAGCATCCAACCAGTTGGGTTTTAACTTAACTGCCAGATTATAGTGTTTAAGAGCTTGGGGTAATTGATTTTTTCTATAATACTGCCCTGCTACTTGAAAGTGCTGTTGGGGAGATAGATTGTGATTTAATTTATCTAAATGTTCCGCTCTAGCCAACATTTGCTTAGCATTTTGGGGTGAACCAAGATTTTCCCATACTTTAGCCAGATGACGATAAACCCCAGGAAAGTCTGATTTCAAAGCTAGAGCTTTTTCATAGTACAAAAGTGCTTGTTCCCATTTTTTCTGACTGGCGTGTAGAGAACCCAAATTAGCATAAGCTTCCGCAAAATCAGGTTTAAGTTCAATGGCTCTGGCATAGTGTCCAATAGCTTCTGGTAGGCGGTTGGCTTTTTGTAAAGCATTACCTAAAATTTTGTGGGCTTCTGCTAGATTGGGATTTAAAGAAATTGCTTTTTCACAAGCTATTATTGTTTCTTGCCATTTTTGTTCTGCCCAGTATGCTAATCCTTGTTCTAGATAGATTTGAGCAGCATTAGATTCAGGATTATTCATCTTGCGTCTTAAAGAATTGAGGTTTTGGGGGATGGGAGGGGTAGGAATTAGGGGTTTAGGGGAAACAAAATTTTGTGGTAATTTCACTATCCCACTGGTTGAGAGGGAATTTTGTTGGGGAATTGCTAGTTGATTGCTTATTTTGGCATTGGGTAAGTAGACAAAATCCGATTTATTGTTGTTTTCTGAATTGGTGATTCTATTAACTAATTTCTGGTCTTGACTGTTTAAAGGGGAATCAGACATAAGAATAAAATTTTTTTTAATAAAAAGTAAACTTCGGGATATTTAACTTGTGCTTTCGGATCGGAAATAGAGATTTATGAATAACCAATTCAAATGAGTTTTGGGGTAAAGAAGCAAAATTTAGGAGAAGTTATATCTATTAATCCCAAATCAGATAATAAAAAATCAGATGTTAAAATTTTTTTGTTGGACTACAGAAAAAAGAAAAAGTTTTTGACAAATGAATTAAGATTGTTATCTTTAGTAATCAAAAAAACCCGATCAAAAAGTTACACTAAGGTTCTAGGTTGGTTATAAACTTGCTGGTAATAGTCTTGATATTCGGCAGATAGGAGTGGTTGCCACCAATCACGATTTTGTAAATACCATTCAACGGTGAGTCTCAATCCTTCTTCGACGGTTACTTGGGGAATCCAACCTAATTCAGTTTTAATTTTACTTGCGTCTATAGCATAACGGCGATCGTGTCCTGGACGATCTTTAATAAAGGTAATTAATTGGCGCGAAGGTTTTACAGGCAAGTTAGTAGCTAGTTCATCCATTAGGTCACATAACAGGTTAACTAAATCGATATTTTTAACTTCGTTGTTACCTCCAACGTTATATGTTTCTCCTGGGCTACCTTGATTAATTACTAGATCTAGGGCGCGACAATGATCTTTAACATAGAGCCAGTCTCGAATATTTTGCCCATCTCCATACACAGGAAGGGGTTTCCCTAATAAAATGTTGATGCACATTAGAGGAATGAGTTTTTCTGGGAAGTGATAAGACCCATAATTATTAGAACAATTGGTAATAAGAGTGGGCATTCCATAGGTATGGTAATAAGCTCTTGCTAAGTGATCACTGCCTGCTTTGGAAGCAGAATAGGGACTATTAGGAGTGTAGGGAGTAGTTTCAGTAAATGGAGGGTCATCTAGTTCTAGACTGCCATAAACTTCATCTGTTGAGACATGAAGAAAACGATAGTCTGCTGGTTGGTTTTGTTGTTGCCATCTTTGGCGGAAGGCTTCGAGTAGGGTAAATGTTCCTACTACGTTGGTTTGAACAAAAGCTCCTGGTCCCAAGATGGAGCGATCCACATGGGATTCGGCAGCAAAATGGGCAATGGTATCAATAGATTCGGCTTCTAGAAGTTCATCTATAAGTTTGCGATCGCAGATATCTCCTTGGACAAATCTTAAATTAGCTTTGCCTTCTAGGGGAGCGATGGTTTGGCGGTTTCCCGCATAGGTGAGAGCATCCAGGACAATTACGCGATCGCTGGGATAGGTTTCACACCAATGATAGACGAAGTTGGCACCGATAAAACCTGCGCCTCCTGTAATAATGATTTTTCTGGGTTTGCGAGAATCTGTCACCTAATTTCACTCCTTACACTAGTTCAATTTGAGAATCATCACCAATCATGAAGCGCAAAGCTTTGGGGCGTTGGGGTGCTGGCTTGAGTTGCGCTCTCTCCCCAATCAGACTATCTACAATACGTTGGTGAATATTGACTACTTTGGCTCCTTGTAACAACACACTATGTTCGATGTCTGCATCAATTAGAGTTACTTGGTTGGCAATGCTGCTGTAGGGACCAATAAAACAATTTTCGATATGGCAATTCTCTCCAATGGTTACAGGACCTCTGATGGTGCTATTAATAATTTTGGTACCAGCACCAATATGGACGCGACCAGTAATTTTACTTAACTCATCAATTTCTCCTTCAATGGTTAGATCGAGGCAACTATCTAAGATGATTTGATTAGCTGCTAATAAGTCGTCTTTTTTTCCTGTATCTAGCCACCAGCCTTGAAGTTGAAAGGAATCAACGCTTTTTTCTACGTCGATTAAATACTGAATTGCATCGGTGATTTCTAATTCTCCCCTGGGGGAAGGTTTGATATTGGCGATCGCATTATGGATGGTAGGAGAAAACAAATAAACCCCGACTAAAGCTAGATTAGAAGGAGGATCTTTCGGTTTTTCAACCAATTGTAAAACTTTGCCTTTCTCATCTACTCTTGCTACCCCAAAAGCTGTAGGGTTTTCTACTTCACAGAGCAGAGTTAAAGCGTCTAAATGGTTGGTTTTAAATTTATCAATAAATAGGTCTAACTGACTCTCTACTAAATTATCTCCCAAATACATCACAAAGGGAGATTCACCTAAAAAGGGTTGAGCAACTTTTACTGCGTGTGCCAATCCTAGTGGTTCAGCTTGAGGAATATATGTAATATTTGCGCCAAACTTGCTCCCATCTCCTGTTTTGGCTTTAACTTCTCCTCCTGTTTCGGGACTAATAATAATACCGATTTCGGTAATACCAGCAGCCACAATAGATTCTATCCCGTACCAAAGAATTGGTTTATTTGCCACAGGTACTAATTGTTTGGCACCTGTATAAGTGAGAGGACGTAAGCGAGTACCTTTACCACCAGAGAGAATAATTGCTTTCATTGTTTTAGTTTTACTCTAATTCTTAATTGTTAAATGATGGTTAGGGTTCGCCATTGCGTAAGCATTTTAATTAAAGAATCCCGCCAATAAGGGGGATAAATTCCTAAAGTTTGGCTGAACTTGACTTTAGAAAGGACTGAATAACTGGGTCTTTGGGCGGGGGTAGGATAGTCGGCTGTAGTGATTGGTAAAACTTGTTTAATTTTGAGAGGGAAGCCTAGCTTCTCAGCTTCAGTAAAAATAGCTATTGCCAAGTCATACCAACTAGCAACCCCACTATTGGTAAAGTGATAAGTTCCTGGTGTAACTTCATGTGAAATTAATTGGGTAATAGCTACGGCTATATCATAAGCCCAAGTTGGCGAACCGATTTGGTCGGCAACTACCCTTAACTCTTCCCTTTCTACACCCAGTCTCAACATAGTTTTGACAAAGTTACCATGTCCTAAGCAACCATATACCCAAGCTGTCCTCAAGATAATATGTTGGTCGCATATTTGCTTAATTCCTACTTCTCCCAATAGTTTCGACTTACCATACATCCCTAAAGGTTTAGTAGCATCATCTTCTTTATAGGGAGTGTGATTTGTACCATCGAATACATAATCTGTAGAAATATGCACTATGGTTGCAGCTATTTTATTAGCAGCCTCAGCCATAGCTTTGGGAGCATCGGCATTAATTGCGATCGCTAATTCTGATTCGGTTTCGGCTTTATCTACTGCTGTGTAAGCTGCTGCATTAACAATTATATCGGGATTAATTTCTACTATTTTCTGTTCAATTTGCTCTGGTCGAGTCAAATCTAATTCTTGACGACTTAACCCTACTACTTCTCCCACAGAAGTAAGAGTTTCTTGCAATTCTTGTCCGACTTGCCCCGTAATTCCTGTTAGTAGTATCTTCTTCATAGATACACCTCGGCATCTTTTAAGAGTTGTGCCGACATATCTTTACTGGAAAGAATTGGCTCCCCTTCTATCTGCCAATCTATTCCTAAATCAGGATCGTTCCACAATATAGCTCTTTCATATTCAGGAGCATAATATTCTGTAGTTTTATAGAGAAAATCTGCTGTATCTGAAAGCACAACAAAACCATGGGCAAATTTAGGAGGTACCCAAAATTGTTTTTTATTTTCTGCTGTTAAAAGACAACTTACCCACTGTCCAAAAGTAGGAGAATTTTTCCGAATATCTACAGCAACATCTAATACTTTTCCTGTTACCACTCGTACTAATTTACCTTGAGGTTGCT
>JASJDF010000030.1 GCA_030065715.1 Xenococcaceae cyanobacterium MO_188.B19
TTAGCAATGGGTTTAACAGTATCGACACGATTGCCACCCACAACAAAACCAGAATTATCTTGCCCCATCAATCGACAACCGTATCGGGTACAGGGATCGTTTACCCAGCGATCACTGCCATTTTCAAACTTGACATAAAATTTGTACTGATAAAATCCTTGATCTAGAGTTGTGGAATAAGTATAGAGAAGACCATTAGGATGATCTTCTAAGGACATTTTTGGAGCTAGTTTTTCATTCCAGCCACTAGCATTGAAAGTACCAGGAATATAGATTTCCTTAATCTTGGGCAGACCACCCCGATTGTACTGCAAAATGTCTTTTGAGCTATCTGGGAAAAAGAGTCTGAACTGAACGTTGCCTGTAGAATGATCGACAATAGGACCAAAATTTTCGTACATTAGAAACTTCTCCTAAAATCAAAAAGGACGATTAAACTGAAATACAGATATTTAAATAATTTTCTAGAATGCGATCACGCCAGTAGAGGATTCTTAGAAACAGAGATCGCACTAATTAGGAGTTTCGCATTAACAGAAAAACCAAGCTATGCAGCTAAAGAAATTGAGGAAGATAATCGCTTCTTTAGAAGACTTGCATATTACTTGACATCTATTTTTTCACTTGGAACAGCAAGTTTTACACCCCGCACAAAGGTTATCGAATAAGGTCGCTGGTAATCATTGGGAGTGATGATCTGATCCCTGATCAATCTGCTTGGATATCGTGGAACATCCAGGGGAGTAATGCTGTAAATTACAAGATGAGCCTGCTCATTGCGGATTGGATCAAATTCCTCTTCCCTTTTCAATCTTCGCTTACTCACAGGAACACCAAAAGCTCTGGGACAAGTAACCATTACATGTTCGGGGTCGTCACCAAATTCATCATTAAATTGATCCTTGAGTCTTACGTCTATATTCAGGGGTTTACCCTCAAGAACTTTGTAAAGCTTAAAATGGTCTAAGTCTTGAGGGAACTCAACATCCTGAAAATCCTCAAATGGCTCTCCAGTTCGACTCTTCCAAGCTGGCACGAGTAAAGCCAAGGGGTTGCCAATAAGAAACTCCTGACGACCAAACTGGTTGTCAATTATTACTGTACGAGTCGGCTCTAAACTCGATTGATAAAGCTGATACCAAGTTAAGTGCGCGTTTGGATTGTGGCGTTGTACTTGATTATTCTCCCATTCCTTATCCACGGGATTAGCGAAATATTTTAGCACCATCAACTCAGCAGCTATAGGTTTCCTGTCGAATTGCCCTTGAAGTAATACTTTTTCAGATACTCTTTGGGGAGGATCTACTTCATAAATTTTGAAATGATCGAGGTTGAAATCTATCATGACAAACCTCCCTCCTCTAAATTTTTGTTTTTATACATCTCCGAGATGATTAAAGGTTGGTGTAGAAATTCGGAGAATTTAGATGGTTAGTTTTTCTGGCGTTGGTGAATGCGTAATGCTTCAAACAGAAAAAGATACAGTTTTAAACTTCAAATAAAATAGCAGCAGACGAATTGAATACTTGAGCATATCTAAAGATTTAGAATAACAAAGAGTTTTGCGGTGTAAGCGAGCGATCGGGGTGTCTGAGTCGAGTATTTTCTCCTTCAACTCTTGTCATGTATGTTTTACTCACAAGATGGTCTTCTGGCTCAATATAACTAGGATAAACTCGATAACCGTCGGTGACATAGCAAAAACTCCCCCAGCACTTGATTATCTGCCAAATTGGTCCAAAAGTCCGATGAGAGCGACCGCCGATATTCCATAAGATAATTCCTTGATTCCAATGATTAACCACTGTCCAAATCCAGAATTTGTTCTTTTTCCGACCCACAAAAGTCTGGAGTTCATCTATCTCGGTAATTTCAGGAATTTCTTCCTCTGAAGGTTCGTCTGCTAATGCCTCTCCTTCCTGTCTGACCCAGTTGATGATTGTTGAATGGTCGATTTCTGTCACTCTGGCGATCGCTCTAAATCCCATGCCATTCAGGTACATTTTTAAACAGATTTGTTTTACTTCTGGGGTATATCCTCTCAAAATCGGATTTTCTACATACTGACAGCCACAATCTTTGCATTTATGCATTTATAAGATTGTTTCCCCCCGACGGAAACCATTTTTCTTGTTTTGAGAAGATTTACATTTGGGACACTGCATTAGTTTACAAGATAATTTTACTCCCTAATTTTAAAGTCTTTAGCATTACGCATTCACCAACGCCAACGATACAGTAAGTAGCCCTAACCTTTCCAGCGCAATCATCAAGACAGCTGTTCTGGTTTGTACCTCCAGTTTGCTGTGAATATGCTCTAGGTGTTTTCGCACCGTTCCTTTACTGCAACCGAGTAATCTAGCGATCGCGGCATTGCTTTTATCCTTGGCAATCGAGAACAATACCTCTGCTTCACGTTTGGTGAGTCTTAGTAATTCCAGAGAAGAAATTGAGAAGGATTGTAGTTCTCGTTCCTCCAACAGCAGGAGATATTGCTCTTCGATTAGATCGCCAATAAGGCGTATCAGCCTATTTAATGCAATTCCACCTCCTGTTTTCTTTGAGCGATCGCTTTTTGTTCTCTAACTTGCGATCACACTCCAGAAAATGCCACGTTATTCTAGTTAATTTGGGGAAGTGAACGATGACCAGAAACTAAGCATAGAGGTCACTTTCTGGTCATCGCCATTCTCTGGAATCAAATCAACGCCGAGAGCATTTCCCTAGTAAATCAAATTATTTGTGCTGCTACACTGCACTAAACGGTATTCTATGTATTTACAACTCCCCTGGTTTGAGAAGCTCTAGGTCTAAGAGATTGAACACGTGTTTAATCGGGTTGATAATCGCTGTTGCTGGCTGTCCATTGGCTTCATCTCGATCAGAACCAGCAAAGAGCAAACCAATCAACTTGTTATCTTGGTCGAGTACTGCTGAACCAGAATCCCCAGGCGCAGAAATATCTTCTTCCGGAAGTACCTGTTCAATCACGATTTGATCAACAAAGTATGCCTTTTCAAACAAGCTATACTTGATTAGTCCAGAGAAGCCGACAGTAGCTATATAACCAGTTGTATGTTCAGTTGTGCGACCGCTTTTCCTGACAAATTGCCCTAAATCGTTAACGGTAATATCTCGCATCTCGGTTGGCACATTAGAAGGTTCACCCATGTCCTTGATAGCGTAAACTACATTAGCAGCTATTGGTTCCAGTGGCGTAGCAATGGCAGCATCAATTAAATTATTGACTCCCTCTTCAAAATTGATGGGATAGAATCGTGTCAATTTTGCGATGATATTTGAGGGATCTGGCTCCTCGTCATCAGGACCAGGTTGATAGATTGGGTCGCCAGCTGTTGCCTGGTTGGTATTGGCGAGGACGTGATTGTTACTGAGGATAACGGGCTTGTTGTTGCGCTTGTCTTTGACCAAACAGCCTAAAGTTCCTGCGGTAATGTCACCATGACCAAGACTGTAGCCGCCTGGACAGGGTCGCACGCGAGCCGTATTCTCAAAGGCTTGAAACTGTGCTGCTTGGACATCAGTTATGATTTCTAAAACGCCATCGGGTGCAGATTCCCAGGGAATGTTAATTTGTTTGGGAATTCGATTCTGGACTGGCAACTGACGCAGCGACAGTTTACGGTTAACGTAGAAAACAATTGCTGGCTGGTTAGTTCTCTCCTGTTCCTCCTTCTTTTTATGTCTGTAATGTCTGTGAGAGGTTACCTTTTGTTAGGTTTCACCTCTTGGTGAGTGAATTCTTAGACTGATGTCTCTCCTAACTGTAGAGAAGCGACACCTCTACAGGTAGACTCCCTCAGTTACTCGGTGCGGCGCAGAGGGGTTGGCGGTGCCTCACTGCCATTCGGGAGTGGCAGATACGTTTTCTCAGTAGCTGGTGTTACAAGTACATATGCCTGTGACTCTTTTTGCCCTTCGATTTCAATTTCGGCGATGTAAACTGGTGCCAAGACACGTTGGGCTTTGCGCTTGGGGAGGCTCAGGTAGCCGAAACGTAAGATTCGGGGTTTGGCAACCTCGCTGATAGGAATTTTGGAGTTGCCCATCAATCCGCTCATCTGGAGTAAGATCTGGCGAGCAGCCTGTTCCGGGCGAAGGATTTCTACTTGGTCGATCACGTTGCCAGTAGTCTGGCGCATCTGGATTGTCAGGGAGTCAAGTGTCCCTTCACTGGCTAGTTTGATAGCGACTGAAGCTGCACCCCAGACCGGTAACTCTCCCACAAAGTGGCGATAGGCTCCGACTAGCCGACAGAGGACTGGCTCAACGATCTGACCTTTTCTATCTGTCGCCCCTGCTTTGATCTGCCACAACCGCTCGAAGCGCAGGAACTCATTTTCCCTGACCAAATCATTAAGTTTCAATCGAGCGGCAGTTTCTTTAACCAGTTCTATTAGTTTTTGTTTTTCTTCAAGCTTGTTGAAAAGGGACTCCATCGGCTTCAAGCCAGTGACGAACTTCATCGCGCCGGAGGCATGATATATTACTGCCCTAGTGCCTAAAGGCATACGGACAATCGTCCGCTCGTTCTTGATGACAAAGTCGCGGTGGTTTAACCGCAGGCTGAATGCCTCCCCAGTTGCGTCCAGAAAAGCCCTTGCACGCTGTTCTAACTCTTCAAGAGAGTGCTGCCGCAACTCAATAACTTCAGCTCGCGGTGGTACCGGGGGTACGCCCTCTATACTGCTAGTCAGTTGATCAATCAGCATTTTGTCGTTCATGATTTATCCCTCCGCCCAACGCCATAAAATACAAGCCTGTTGGGATGGCGGCAAATCTGGATCGACATTGCCATGACCCCACAGGTGATCTCGGTTCAGGTAGCTAAGCTCCCATCGAATATTGCCACCATTCCAGGTAGCTGCATTTCCTACGCAGACAGTGATCGGGTGGTTGTCTACCCACCAATCCGATACCCCGTCGATCCAAGCTTCTGAGATCGTGTCACCATCTGTCAGGTTGTCGCCCACATCCTCCCCACATTCGTCGGTGGTAATGCCATCATACATACTGTTCCAAGCTCCGCAGTAGATATGCATTCCCGCAAAGATATTCCATAGACCGGATACATTGTTGCGATCAACAGTACTGCAAGAATAGGCCATGATCCACTCGGCGTTCCAATTTTCGCCCAGCTCCCACTGCCCTGAATAGGTGCGCCAATTTGTGTGGGGAGTATCGTAAAGCATTCTGACTTGCCCATCGCCCGTATGACCGCCATGGGTCTCAATCCAGAAGATGTCTACATCGTCTACCCAGTTTACATCATCGCCACCCTGATCCGAATCACGGATGTCCGTTTCCCAACAATTTGTATTTGCCAAGTAAAAAGCGCGTGTGTGACCGGCAGAGCGCAGCTCGCTGTCGAAACCGTTGCAGCGATTAAATGTGTAGGTCAAATCACCAGCGGTGGTGACACCCGCAGCACGCGCATTACTGAAATATCGAATGCCTTCAACGCCAAATGTAGCCATTAGATCCTCCTAGTGTTTTACTTATTAGTTACATTAAGAAAATAAGGTTTGATGAAAATAAATCTTGGAGAAACCTTGTTTTGTCCTACTGGGCACGAAAAGGTTTGCGAACTTCCACTTCTACTGGATACCCTTCAATCTCTTGCGGAATTTGGTCTGCTTGTGCAGAAGATTGACGATTGACATAGACTTTGATGCAGGTCTTTTGGCGATCTTGCGTCAGTCCAATCCCTACTCCCATCACACCTGGCATTGCCATCAGACGTTCTTCCCAGTCTGCTTTAACTTTCTCAATGGTTGGATTACTCACTGGATTAACCTCCTGTGGATGATCTTCTGAAGTTTGCTGCGATTTTGTCCCAATTCGATTGCTCTCACCCAGTTTACTATCAGGCTGTGAAACTTGCTCGGCTGTGACTCGGGACTTCTCTTGCGTTTGAGATAAAGATGATCGTTCTTGATCTCTAGCGCAACCGTACACTGCAAAAAACATCAGGAGAACAAGCAGAAAAACGATCGCCAATCCTCTCACATAAGGTCTTCGAGCTTTCATAATTGTTGAACTTTCATTAACCTAAATTATCCTCAAAATAAACTTTGAAAACAATACGACGATCCGCGTAGATGATTATGAAGACATCGCAACAAACTCTCCTTTGAGTAGTCCCAACTTTTCCAGAGCAACCATTAAAGCAGCCGTTCGGGTTTGTACACCCAGTTTTTCGTAAATATGTTCTAGATGTTTCCGCACCGTTCCTTTACAGCAACCCAATACTTGGGCAATTCCAGAATTGCTTTTATCCTTGGCAACCCAGAACAGTACCTCTGCTTCACGTTTGGTAAGTCCTAGTAATTCTAGAGAAGCAATTGAGAAAGATGGCATTTTTTGTTCTTCCAACAGCACGAGATATTGCTCCCTAATTAAATTAGCAATAAGATAAACGCTTAACCGCTTTTCTGCTTGCTCAATATGTAATGGTAAACAGGGGGATGGAACTTTGCCTCTAGGTATAAGTAACGAAATCTGATGCTTCAACCAATTTTGTAATGATTCTGGCAGTGAGTTGGAAACATAATTGGAAAAATACTGGCTCAATAGTTGTTTTCCTCTTTGAGTCATGAACTTGACCTCACCCTCAGATGTTACAATGAGCACACCCAGTAGATCGAAAACTTGTTTGAGTCGTGTCAGTATTTGTTGCTCTTGGTTGAATGTAGGAGTATTTTCATCTATTTGCCTCAACTGTTGACGCACTAGATTGAGGATACAGCGATCGCATTTAGAGGGATTTTGGCGATCACAACTTAACAAAATCCTTTGCTTTGGCACTATGTACTCCTTCACTATTCAAAAATCACAAAGCCTGCTGCTGAAGCAGTAACCAACACTGCTTTCCCATTCCTCGCTTCAACACAGAAATTCTCATTAAGACTTGTCAGCTAAAAGCATTCCAGTTAAAAAACCAACACGTTTTTTCTGTCTTTAATGATTTCAAGGATAGTGAAAAAACTTTCCTCTGAAAACTTATCTTGAGCTCTGACGCTGTACTTTAAGATTTATGAATTACACAATTTTGGAAATTAAAAAGTTCCCAAATCCCTGTTCCCCTTTATCTTATTTTTTTACCAAATAGATAAAGTTGAATTAAAAACCCCATCTCTAATAGTTTTCGGTTGAATGAAGTATATTGCAAATCTTGGTTTTTGCTTATTTTGAATTGAGCTTTGTGTTCTGAATTCAAGAACTGCTATACACAAATGTATAACTTAACTGTTTCTACACTTACATTGTATATTCAGGTAGTTCTTGTAAATCCAGACCAGATAATTTTGTAAACAATTTGTAAACATAGATCTTGTCTAAGAACAGAAAATAGCTAGCATGATCTATAGAAATTCATTAAAAACTCTAGTCTAGGGATAATTCTCTCTAAAGATTAAATTGTAATGATTATGTAAATCACATATCTAAATTATCATTAATCAATGATAAGTATAAGACAACAGAGAACTAAGAGTATCTCTAAGATGGCATTGATAAACTACCCATCGCAGTTTTTGATGCTATAGCAATAGGCTTTCCTTGAGACGATGTTGAATGTACATGTACATAAAAGGTGGCACCCAGATTCGAACTGGGGGATAATGGATTTGCAATCCACGGCCTTACCACTTGGCTATGCCACCATTTCGCAGAATCTCATTGTACAGTAAAAAGTGCTTTCTGAACAAATATTTTAATTTATCTGCCTTGACGACCTAGTAATGCTATCCTTTATAGCTGCTTCAATCACCAATGTCTCTTTTTTTTAGCGATAATTATTGTGCATTTGCTTCGATAGGGTTAGCTCAGTACCTTCTTTATTCCAATTGACCCGATCAAATACTTCTTGTAAGATACACAATCCTCTGCCACTTTCAGATTCTTCAGGAGGAAGATAGGATTCAGGACTAGAAGGACAAGAATATTTAGGAATAAAACCGGCACCTTGATCTATAATAACCCAACAATATTCTGCATTCGTAACAGTGAATTTAACAATTATGGTCTTGGTAGGGTCAAGTTTGTTACCGTGCTTTGCAGCATTAACTAAAGCTTCTTGTAATCCTAGTCGAATTTCTGCTCGCAATTGATTGGGAATATGGGCTAGAAGTAGGTCAAGAATGGGACATAAATACAGGGTTGAAACAAAACTAATAGTATTCCATTTACTTTTGTTTCTAGGAATGGGTATGGCAATCACAGATAGTACCTCTAACCTTGATTCTTAGAATATGAATCAGAAAAAATCATTGAAAACTGAATTTTGGATATGACGAAATACCTTTATCTGTTTTATGAAAGCTATAAAGGAAGATAACGGAACTGTCGGCTATACTTCGGGCTTATTAACCTTAATTCTTTGCCTCGTTTCTTTGGTATGGCACTCATAGGAATAAGTGAGGGAGGCTCACACAAGCATAGTTGCTGAAAAAATTTTATTGATTAGGTTTGTAATGAGGACAAGTTCTTCGTTTACATTTGGGGGCTAGTTGAACTATTAACTTAACCGTTGATTTCATAATGCTCCTCTTACAGTCAGTTCAAACTTGTCAACTCCATTATACTGACTAACTTGTATTTAGAGGAAACTACTTAAGTAATTATTGAATTTTGTTAAGAATTACCGCACATTCAACATGACTAGTTTGAGGAAAGAAGTCAGCAGGTTGAATCCACTGAGGATGATAAACTCCAGTCCCACATAGATGTTTGAGATCTCGGGCTAAAGTAGCAGGCTTACAACTTATATAAACTATTTTCTTGGGAAGTAAATCTAACAATATATTTAGCACCTCAATTACACAACCTTTACGAGGAGGATCGAGGAAAATAATATCAGGTTGAAGTTCCCCTATTTCTTGTAAACAATTTGCTACTTTCGACTCATAGAAAGTAACATTGTCAATATTATTAATTTTGGCATTATTGCGGGCTTGGGCAATAGAGGAAGGCTGGGATTCAATACCAATCGTCCGTTTAACTTTTTGAGCTAAAGGTAGGGTAAAGGTGCCAATGCCACAGTAAGCATCCACTATGGTTTCAGTCCCTTGTAAATCTAATTCTCTGATAATGCTATTAAATAGCAATTCTGCTGTGTCGGTATTGATTTGAAAGAAGGTATCAGAGTTAATTTGTAGTGTGACTCCAGCAAAAATTTCCCTTAAAAATGCTTTCCCTAAAACTGTATGGGTTTGTTTGCCAAAAATGACGTTACTGTTGGTTTGATTGATATTTAGACATACTCCTACTAGTGAGGGGTATCTTTTCAGCCAAATTTTAGCTTGTTCTTCTATTTGGGGTAGTTCTGGATCTGTTGTGACTAAAGTTAGCAATATTTCCCCTGTACGGACTCCAATTCTCAGGGAAAGATGTCTTAACTGTCCCTGATGAGTTTTTTCATTGTAAATCGACCATTCTTGCCATTGAATATCTTTTTTTACTTCTTTAAGCAGAGGCTGTAAACGTGCATCCTGTACTGGACATTGATTTAGATTAACTATTTTGTGACTACTTCTGCGATAGTAACCAGCTTGTACTGCTCCTACTTCGCTTATTCCTAAAGGATAGGTTGATTTATTGCGATAGTTTAGGTCATCTTGACTGTGTAAAGTTGGAGCTACTGAAATATTGGAGAAGCCACCAATACGTTGTAGAGCTTGCATGACTTGTTGTCTTTTGGCTTCTCTTTGATATTTCCAGTCAATATGTTGCCACTGACACCCTCCACATTTATCTGCTACGATGCACCGAGGACGAATCCGATGTTCTGATGGAATTAATAATTTTTGTAGCTTTCCTGCTCCATATTGGGATTTTAGATGGACAATTCTGGCAATTATGCGATCGCCAGGAACAGTATCAGGAACAAATACTACTTTTTTCTCTAATTTTCCCACTCCTGCACCACTAGTATTTAAATCGGTAATTTCTAGCTCAATTAAGTCACCTTGTTGCATTATTTTTTTAGTTGGTGGTTAGTTGTTGATTGTTACTTGATTACTGATTACTGTTTAGTAAATTGCGATGGGTTATTTTCCACAAAGAGCTAGAAACCAAATTGGTAATAACGTGGGCAAGAATGGGCACGAATAGATTACCTGTAATCAGAGCCGTATAACCAAGAGCAAATCCAACAATAGTTGCCCACACTACATAGGGCCATTGTCCTGCTCCACTCAGATGTAGGATGCCAAAGATAATACTAGAAACAATTACAGCAAATGTATTTAATCCCAAAGCTGGTAACATAACACCTCGAAATAGCAGCTCTTCGCTTAAGCCTGGTAAGAGTCCTAACCAGATTAAATCTGGCCAAATTAGGGGTTTAATGACTAATTCTAGATAAATATCTGCACTCTGACGATAAGCTGCCCATAAACGATAAACAATGCTACTGGCTAGGGTGATAACCACAGCAAGACCTATACCCCAAATAATAGCCTCTATAGAAATTTCAGCTGGTAGTAACTGGACAGAACCCAGTTTTTGCCATATTTTTGTGATAAGTAACAGAACAACGGCTGTGACACCCATGACAATTAGGATCTGGGAACGACTCAAGGGTTCAATTTCAGGGGGTTTTAGATTGGTCACAGGTTTTTAAGATAAATGATGTAGAGACGATACCGAAGAACTCAAGGAATTAAGATTAATTCCAGCACGGTTTGCTACCAGTACGCCTAAAGCTTCTAAGTAAGAGTTTACTCCAATAGTTTTCATGCCCAAAGGCTCTGGAAAAACTTTCATTGATGTAATATTTTCGGCAACAGTAATTATAGTTGTTTGAGAATTACTCAAACTCAGTGCAGCAATGCTACCACAAGCACTAGCAGGTATAACTAGAGCGTCTATGTCTTCAGACCAAATTAGATCGGATTTAGCTTTGTATTTCGTAACAAATTGGGGAGCGCGAGCCAATCCTACCAGAATACAAGGCAGAAAAGTATAGCCTAATTCTTCGGCTGCTGCTTTGGGAGCAACTTTGGCATCTACTGGTAACGGTTGGAGTGCTGGGGCGTGAGCTGCGGGAATTTTAAACTGACGTACTATGAGGTGAGAAATTACGGCTTCTGCTCCTGCTATGGGATCGACTCCTGAACCTTGACGGTAGTTATCAAAAGCCATACTGTCAATTTCATCGGGAAAACGGGCTACTACGGCTATTGCTTCTGCTCCAGCTTGGGTAATTAATTTTTCCGCACCTCTTAATAGGCTTCCTGTATTGCCAATTGTTCCCCAACTAGCACCAGATTCCGCAGTACGTAATTCTACTTCTAGGGGAGCGTCAGTAATGACATAATCGGTAATATTTAGTCCTAAAGTAGCCCTGGCAGCATCAGCAGCTTGAATTTGACGTAGTAATAGATCGGGTTCGATACCTTGGTCTAATAACAACCCGATTTTATTTTGTCTAACTGGTTGTAAGCCCCAAGAGCCAGCAGCAAACTTATCTAAACCATATCCTTCCACATAGTAGGCATTATCTAGGTTCCAATACAGTTGCGCCCCATTAAGAACATTGGGATGGGTAATTAAGCGATCGCATATTTGCGCGATCGCTCGTGCCACGGGTAATGCGTCTCCCGCATACCCCCCGATAGCTGCACCAATTCCTGTAGGGACAATCAGTACTACAGTAAAAGGCTTTAAGGACTGATTCACCATTAAGATTAAGATTTTTTAGTAATGATCGCTTCGACTTTAATCTGCTCTTTTTCCCGATCTACTTCTGTAATAGCCCATCTCAATGGTTCACCTTCTTTAGTTAATTCTGCCTCAATTTCTTGTTGTAGTTGAGTAGGATTTTCTTGTAAATCGATTTCAGCAGTAATAAAGTGAGTAGTCATATTTGCTCCTATGTTGTTGCAGTTTCGATACAGTAATTAATTTTATTAGTAAAGAGTTCTTTCGCATAGAGATGAAAAGCTTAGAATGAAATTAAATAGCTTACACTTCTCCCACAAAAAAAGTAATTACATGAAATTTTATACGAGTTTATTCCCGATAATCATTTTTAGTAGTTTATTCACAAGTAATTTAACAGTTGCTGAAATTCCCCCCAAAACAGAAACAGAAACTACTACCACCATAGAATCAGAAGCAAACACTGCCACCTCTGAGTCAGAAATCGAAACTCCAGAATCAGAAGTAAGTGTCGAAAAAAGCCCTGAATGCGAAGAAATTAATCACGAAAAGCCAGAATCAAAAACTACGACCGAAGCAGAAGCCCAATCAGAAGCAGAAACCCCCAAAACTCAATGTCCTACAGTAGCAGATATAATCCGTTACCAAAAATTAGCAGCAGCAGATGAGCTTTATTTAAAAGGCGACACCATAGCCTCTACCCTTTTATATCAAGAAGCAAAAGAGTCCTGGAATCAAGAAGGAATAGAAATTAATCGACTACCAAAACCCATATATGACATCAATAAACTTAGTCCTGGTGGCTCAGTTTATTGGCGAATTTATCAACAAGGAAAAAAACAAAATTTAGAAAGTAAAATTTTTGTACCTTTGGAACTGTTAGTAACTAAAAATCCTGAATTTATTCCTGGTCATATTGCTTATGCTCAAGAACTAAGAGAAGCTGAAAAATCCTTACAAGCCATACAAACTTTAGAAACTGCAATTGGTCTTTATCCCAAAGAAGTGGAATTATTACGCAGTAAAATTGCTACAGATATAACAGAAAAAAGATGGTTAGATGCTACCATTTCTGCTCGCCAATTTGCCTTATTAAATGCCGAACATCCCAAAGCCGAAGAATTTGAGAACCTAGCGGATGAATATTTAGAAGAATATCAAGATTATATTCGTTCTGAATTAACTGCCAATGCCATCGGTAATGCCATTGTTGGAACCTTGGGATTTGCTCTGACTGGTAACATATTTGGTCCAATTTCCGCTTTAGACACTACAATCATGCTATTACAAGGGGAATCTTCTTTAGGAACGAGATTTAGTAAGCGACTTCAAGAAAAATTGCCCATGCTCGAAGACGAAGCAGTTTTAACCTATGTACGAGATATCGGTAATAAACTGACTGAAGTATCGGGTAGAGATGAATTTGAATATGAATTTCACGTAATTATGGACGACAGGTTAAATGCTTTTGCTTTGCCTGGAGGTAAAATATTCGTCAATGCAGGGGCTATTATGAATACTGATTCGGAAGCGGAATTAGCTGGGTTACTTGCCCATGAAATAGCCCATTCCGATTTGTCTCATGGTTTTCAGTTAGCAACAAGAGCTAGTCTTACTTCCAATGTCTTTCAATATATACCCTACATTGGCGGTACCGCAGGTAACTTGATTGTTCTTAACTACAGTCGAGACATGGAAAGACAAGCGGATATTTTCGGGACAAAAATGCTCACAGCAGCGGACTATGCTGCTGATGGAGTCAGAAATTTAATGGTGGAATTAGCAGAACAAAACGATGATGAAGAAAATCCTCCGCCTCCTGCTTGGCTTTCCACCCACCCAGATACAGAAAAAAGAGTTAAATATCTCGAAAATATGATTATTTCTAACAATCTCAACCGCTATGCCTATGAAGGGGTCGAAAAACATCAAGAAATTAAGAAAATAGTCAGTAAGCTATGGAAAGAATATAAAGCAGAACAAGAAAAGAACAAAGAGGAAAAACCAGAGCCGATAAGATTCTGACCCCAGACTAACAGTTAAAATTTTGTTGCGTATCAGCCCTTACTGGCTAATAAAAATATAAACTCACTTCAGAGGAATCAATTTGAAAAAATAAATTTAATCTATGGCTTATTATTGGTTTAAAGCATTTCACCTGATTGGTGTAGTTGTTTGGTTTGCAGGACTATTCTATTTGGTGCGTCTTTTTGTCTACCATGCAGAGGCAAATCAAGAACCTGAACCTGCCCAGTCTATTTTAAAAAAGCAATATGAATTAATGGAATTGCGCCTCTACAATATCATTACTACTCCTGGGATGATTGTAACCGTAGCAATGGCAATTGGATTAATTTCTACTGAGCCAGAGGTTCTTAAATCAGGGTGGTTACATATTAAACTGGCAATGGTTTTGCTACTGATTGGTTATCATCACTATTGCAAAAGACTAATGAAGCAATTGGCTAAAGGGGAATGTCAATGGACAGGACAACAGTTTCGCGCTCTCAATGAGGCTCCTACGATTTTCTTAGTTGTGATTGTCTTGCTTGCTGTGTTCAAAAACAGTCTGCCTCTAGATTTGACTACTTGGTTAATAGTAGCTTTGGTAATCACAATGGCAGCTAGTATTCAACTCTACGCTAAAAAACGGCGACAAGATAAGGAAAAATTAGCTAAAATCGACAATAATGCAGAATTAGCTTCTAGTTCCGCTAAATAACATCATTTACCTGCAAATTTCCGTGATTATGATTGATAATTCGATAGTTGCCCTAAAGGATTTGCTTCGCGTCAGAGAGGTGTTAGGTGTTAGCCCTAATCCTAAAGGATACCGCTTCGCATAAGGATTAGCTATCGCGTCGTGTTAGGGAAAAATGGAATGTACAAATAATTCTGCTTAGGTACTTATGTAGCGTATCTAAAGTGATTTGATATAAGGAACATATTACAAATATCAAGGGTGGAGCAATTGCTCCACCCTTCAACATTTTGAACATTTTTTGCCCTAAAGGATACCGCATTAAACATTAAACACAAAACATAAATATTAACCCTAAGACTATTGTTGTATTCCGAAATGATTTTCTGGATACCTTAAAATTTTCCTTGACAACTCATAGTCGTTATGAGTATGATTTATTTAACGAACTCGCAATGAGTACAACTTAAATCAAGGAAAGAATTATGAAAGACAGAGTACCTGAAGTAGTATTTAAAACCAGAGTCCGTGATGAGTCCGTAGAAGGACCCAATCCCTTCCGTTGGCAAGACCGTACCACCAAAGAAATTTTCGGCGGTAAAAAAGTCGTCTTATTTTCCCTTCCTGGCGCATTTACCCCTACCTGTTCTTCTACTCATTTACCCCGTTATGAAGAACTCTATGATGAAATTAAAGCCCAAGGAGTAGATGAAGTCATCTGTCTTTCGGTAAATGATGCCTTTGTGATGTTCCAATGGGGTAAAGCTCAAGGTGCCAAAAATGTCTTCTTACTTCCCGATGGCAACGGAGAATTTACTCGCAAAATGGGAATGTTAGTAGATAAATCTAATCTCGGCTTTGGGATGCGCTCCTGGCGTTACTCGATGGTAGTAGATGATATGAAAATCGAAAAAATGTTTATCGAACCAGATTTCGGCGATAATTGCCCCACCGATCCTTTTGAAGTATCCGATGCTGATACGATGTTGGCTTATCTCAAAGGAAATAAATAATACTCCACCATCACATAATTTAGAAAAATTTAGAGAACGAGCAGTTTAACCGTAAAATCTAGACCGTACTTCGTTCTCTAGACTCAGGTTAAAAATTATGTGGCAACGTAGCATCCTACTTGCGATCGCTATTATCGGACTTTTTATCTTACCTAACCTTGCTTTGTCAACAAGCTTAACTGTAGCTATCAATTTAACTGATACCAACGGAATAGGAGAACAAGTAGGTTACATTACCCTAGAAGACACAAAACACGGTTTATTAATTACCCCCAATTTATCCCAACTCAATCCAGGGATTCACGGTTTTCACATCCATGAAAATCCCAATTGTGGTTCCGCTAAAAAAGAATCTCAAATTGTCCCAGGATTGGCAGCAGGGGGTCATTATGACCCAAATAAAACCCGAATTCATCAAGGACCTTATCAAGACGGTCATTTGGGAGATTTACCACCACTATTTGTTACCCAAGACAGAAGAGTAACTACTCCTGTACTAGCACCAAGACTCAAAAAAACTGATGTTATGGGACATTCAGTTGTAGTGCATCTGCTGGGAGACAATTTTTCTGATAATCCTAAACCTCTTGGTGGTGGAGGTGCGCGGTTAGCTTGTGGCGTAATTTAACATCAAACCTCTAATCCTTATGAACCAAACAATTTATTTAGGATTCATAGCTAGTTTACTTGCAGGTATGGGAACAGCAATTGGTGCTTTACCAATTTTGTTTACAGCCAAGCTAGAAAAAAAATGGCAAGGAATTCTTTTGGGTTTAGGGGGTGGTGTAATGCTGGCTGCTACAACCTTCTCCTTAATTATTCCTGGCACAGAAGCAGCAATGTCTCTAGGATATTCCAAACAACAAGCTGCTCTAATAGTCAGTATGGGAATTATTTTAGGTGCAGGATTATTGTGGTTGATTCATAATCACTTTCCCCATGAACATTTCTTTAAGGGTCAAGAAGGTAGAATTACTGAGAATTTCCAAAGAATCTGGTTATTTGTTTTAGCCATTACCCTACACAATTTCCCTGAAGGATTAGCCGTGGGAGTAGGTTTTGGGGATGGAAATATCACTCATGGATTACCTCTAGCAGTGGGGATTGGGTTACAAAATATGCCTGAAGGTTTGGTAGTTGCATTAGCATTAAGAGAGTTAGATTATTCCATTGCTGTTGCCTTTGGTATTTCTCTGCTGACGGGTCTAGTTGAACCTATTGGTGGTATTGTGGGCGCAGGAGTAGTTAGTTTTGGTCAGTCTTTCTTACCCTGGGGAATGGCAGCAGCAGCAGGAGCAATGTTATTTGTGATTGTAGATGAAATCATTCCTGAGATAGATCACAAGAGTATTGCTCAAGAAGGTACTCTAGGAATTATGAGCGGTTTTGTTGCCATGATGTTTTTAGACATTGCTTTTGGATAATTTAGTCATTGGTCATTGCTCATTGGTCATTGCTCATTGGTCATTGATCATTGGTCATTAGTTATTAGTCATTGGTTAAACAACAAAGGACAAAAAAGAAAGGACAGTTAAATTACATAAGGAGAACCTAAATATGGTTTCTACAGTTTCTAAACAAAAACTTTATTCCACTCGCATTGATATTGCAGAGGAAGTTCGCATCAAAGTAATTGATATCTTAAACAAAACCCTAGCTGCAACTTTAGACCTAAAAACTCAGACTAAACAAGCACACTGGAATGTTAAAGGTACTGACTTCTACCAATTACACGAACTGTTTGATGAAATGGCTGGAGAATTGGAAGAATACGTCGATATGGTTGCAGAAAGAGCTACCGCTTTAGGTGGTACAGCAATGGGAACAGCCCGTATTGCAGCATCAGAATCGATTTTACCTGAATATCCTTTAGATGCTGTGGGTGGTATCGATCATATTACTGCTTTGGCTGATCGCTATTCCGCTTATGGTAAGCACGTCAGAGAAGCAATTGATGCTACTGATGAATTAGGTGATGCGGATACAGCAGATATGTACACCGAAATCTCTCGTACTATTGATAAACGCCTCTGGTTCTTAGAAGCCCATCTTCACGGATAACATTATGGTTCATCTCATTTAATTGTAAGGTGGGCATTGCCCACCCTACAGAAGACAAATATCATGAGTAGCAGTTAAACCGTAATAAAACGGGGTGAAACGTAGTAATACAGAATAGCCAGCTACACCAGATTAAGTACCGTGCCATAGGTACTACGCTTTAAAAGTCACGACCTCAATGAGATTCGCTAGTCTCAAGCGGTCAGAAAAGGAACATTAGCTGTGTTAACCAGAAGAAAAACCGATTTCCATACCAAGCTTTTAAAGCATTATCGAAGCAAACATTACTCCCACTGGGAGAAGTTCAAATGAACAATTACGTATTGGTTATTGATACAAATAAACAACCATTGAAACCAACTACGCCAAAAAGAGCAAGATTGTTGCTAAATAAAGGAAAAGCTGCTGTCTTCCGACGCTATCCTTTCACCTTGATTCTCAAACATGAATGTAAATCAGTAGAACCATTTCTAGAAATCCGTATCGATCCAGGCTCAAAAAAAACGGGATTGGCTCTAGTTAATCAGAAAAATGAATGTATCTGGGGGATGGAATTAGAGCATAGAGGTCAACAAATCGTAGTAAATTATTTGAGTTTATTCATCATAGTGATGGTTATGATTATAGTTTTGGGAGTGTCGTGTCTGTTTGACCGCGAGAGAGGCTCCCGGCTAGGGAGCATCTCTAATCGCGGTGTTGATAACTTTTTACTAGGTTTTGCTCCTATTTAACGCTATTTAATAGCTAGACACACATATCGAAGTGCAGATGCACTAGATAAAGCGGACTTGACATTACAAGGTATCAGCTTGATTAAAAATTACCGAAATAATGGGGTTTAAAGCCCCGTCTTTTCAAGACGGCTTTTTGAGATATGATATAATCTTATCGTAAGTCAAAACGATAAAATGCTCGTCTACGAAAGCAAGTTAGAAGGTACACTCTACCA
>JASJDF010000031.1 GCA_030065715.1 Xenococcaceae cyanobacterium MO_188.B19
TACAGGGGCAAAGATAATTGCTGCGTCTAATATATCTGGTGGTAATTTTTCAGAACCCCCAGCCCAAACTGCGCCAAGATTTAGAGCAAACTGTTGTCCTTGACTATCTCCAGCACGAGTAAAAGCATATACCTGTTTACCTTGATATTTTGCCACCTGAATTAAAATATGAGCTGCTGCCCCAAAGCCGTAAAAACCAATGCGTTTTGCATCTTTTGTCATACGATAGGAGCGATAGCCAATCAATCCTGCACAAAGTAATGGTGCTGCTTGTAAGTTGGGATAACCTTCAGGAATGGGAAAGCAGAAATTTTCGTCCGCAACAGCATATTCAGCATAACCCCCATTAAGATCATAGCCTGTAAATAAAGCGCGATCGCATAAATTTTCGCGACCAGCCAAACAATAGGGACAACAATTGCAAGTATGACCTAACCAAGGAACTCCAACGCGAGTTCCCAAGGAGAATTTAGTTGCTTTATTACCAGTTTCGATTACGGTTCCGACAATTTGATGTCCTAATATCAGAGGCAGTTTGGGTTGAGCGAGTTCACCATCGATAATATGTAAATCGGTTCGACATACCCCACAAACATGAACTTTTAATAGTACTTGTTCAGGCTGTGGTTTAGGTACTGGTAGTTCTACTGCTCGTAATGGCTGACCTGCCTTCTCTAAAATCATCGCTTCCATAGCAGTTACCAACAAGTAATCACTTTTAATTTGAGCATAGCAAAACTATCAAATACTAACTAGCTACTAATAGTTGGTTTATACAAGGAATTCTTGAAAAAGTAGATACTGGAGTTTATAAAAGAAAAATAAAAAATGAGTGAGGTACATCGAATCAATAATCAATAAAAAACCAGAATTTGAATGCACCTCACCAATGCCAGAAAAACTATATTTTCATTAAGAAATAAAATTAGCAAAGCTCAATTCATTAATTTTGTTCCACTGAGAAATTAGAGAGCGAAACTCATTCCACTCTTCATATATCTCTTTAAAAGTAGTATCTTTACTGGCGTTTTCCTCATAAATATCTAATGCTGCTTTTTGTGCTGCTTGCAAAATTTCTTTGCTGTAGGGAGTTAACTTTGTACCGTTAGTAATGAGACTTTGTAAAGCATTGCGATTTAAAGCATCATATTGAGCAAGCATATTCAAGTTAGCTTCCATGGCAGCAGTTTGGATTACTTCTCGATACTCTTGGGGCAATTTATCCCATTGAGACTTGTTAATCTGTATTTCTAGAGTTGCTCCAGGTTCCCACCAACCAGGATAGTAATAGTAGGGTGCAGCTTTGTTTAAGCCTAGTTTTTCATCGTCGTAGGGACCCACCCATTCAGCAGCATCAATTGCCCCTCTGTCTAATGCTAAGAAAACTTCTCCCCCTGGCAAAACTTGTACATTAACTCCCAGTCGAGACATTACCTTACCTCCTAAGCCTGGAATCCGCATTTTTAAGCCATTGAGGTCGCTTAAAGATCGCACTTCTTTTTTAAACCAGCCTCCCATTTGCGCCCCTGTATTGCCCGCAGGAAAGTTAATCACATTAAAATCTGAATATAGCTTATGCATGGTGCCCAATCCTCCTCCATGATAAAACCAAGCATTTTGCTGCTGTGCTGTTAAACCAAAAGGCATAGATGTGCCAAAAGCTAGGGCAGGGTTTTTACCGACATAGTAGTAACTAGCAGTATGTCCGCATTCTACTGTGCCATTTTGTACCGCATCCAATACTTCTAAACCTGGGACAATTTCTCCTGCTGCATAGGGTTCGATAGTAAATCTACCGCCAGTCATGGCTTTGACGCGATCGCATACTAGTTGGGCTCCGCCAAAAATTGTATCCAAGGATTGAGGCCAACTAGTCACCATGCGCCATCGTACATTGGGCAAACTTTTATCTGTAACGCTGCCAGTTTCTTGACTAGAATTGCACGCTACTAAGGTTGTAGTGGTTGTTGCTGCCACACCTATATGGGAAAGAATTTTGCGTCTTTTCATGATTTTAATTTCTACTGAAAATTGTAGTCATTTTTATTTCCAGATAGTATCAGACTGAACACAATTAACTTATTCAGTTTTTGACTATAAAAACTTTTGAAAATTAAGGTCAAGACTAAACCTAATCTGGTTTTTAGCTAATTTATCCCTACATAATTTGGTAATCTAAGCGAGTAGAATACGTAGATGAATCGAATTCAGTTTAAAAAAAAACATGAAACAACGTGGAGTAGCGGTTTGGTTTACGGGTTTTAGTGGTGCTGGTAAAAGTACCATTGCTACAGCCTTAACTAAAGAATTAAAATCTAATGGTTATGGTCTTGAGGTTTTAGATGGTGATGAGATTCGGGAAAACTTAACCAAAGGACTGGGATTTTCTAAAGAAGATCGTGATACTAATATTCGCCGAATTGGTTTCGTTGCCAAACTGTTGGTTCGCAATCATGTAATAGTATTAGTACCGGTTATTTCTCCCTATCGTGCTATTAGAGATGAGATGAGAGAAGCTATTGGCAATTTTGTCGAAGTCTTTGTTAATGCTCCTATAGAAGTGTGCGAAAAGCGTGATGTCAAGGGACTTTATCAGAAAGTTCGTGCTGGAGAAATCAAGCAGTTTACTGGCATTAGCGATCCTTATGAACCTCCTCTAAATCCTGAAGTGGAGTGTCGCACCGATCTAGAAGAATTAGAAGAGAGTGTGGGTAAAATTATGAGTAAGCTCAGAGACTCTGGCTATATTTCCTGATGTTCTCCCACGCTAAATGATTCCTTATTCTGAATTCAAGAGAAGCGATATTGACAATTTGCTAAAATCTGGGTTAACAAAATCTTTTGAATCCTCTTATTAACAATAAGGATTGTATTAAAGATTATTGGATTTATTTAACCCAGTTCCTTTTCTGATGAGTCATTTTGTTTCTAATCAGCCATCACCATTATTTTCTTCAGGGCAAATTGTCGCTCTAGATCATTGCAATGGCATTTTATATGGAGAGATAATTCAAACTGTTCCCCAACGCCAAATGTGCTGGATTAGAGGAATTGCTCTCTATCTGAAAACCAAGGAATTTTTAGTTTCCTTTGGTCAAGATGATGCCGAGGATAGTCTGACAGTGGGAAATGGTCAGGTTTCGCGACCATCTCCCACTACCGTGTTGAGTAACTTATTACAAATGTCTGCTCTGAATCAAGATGATGAAAATAATTTAGAAATTTTCGACGACTCTACAACTGTATTGGTTGATTTGTATCGTAATGTAGATCTACTCTTCCCTTTGGATTTGTTTAGAGTTGCTTTTGATACAGAAATCATGCCGATTCTGAGCCAGATAGACCCTGATCCTCATAGTGGCTCCCATAACACCAAATTTTCTCGACAATGTTTAAATTGGTTTCTCAAAGAAATTTGGCAGACTAATCAAGATAAATTTCAAGTTTAACTACCTATAACAGTTGATAAAACTGCCTTAATCGAGTTAAACAACATAGCTTAATGGCGAATAGATAAAAAATTGGAGCCAAGAACGGAAAAATTTTAATTTGGCATTAATCTATATCTTCACAAACTTAGTTTAGTCTTGAATAAAGCATTTTTCAGTAAATTGCAATACAACATAATATGTAAATTAACTTCATAATTAAAAGCTAATGATACTAAAACACCTGATAACTTTTACTAAAGTAATAGGTAATTTAGGTGTTTTTGAGGATATCAAAATTAAAATAATTAGTTATAAACGTAAGTATGTTTTTCTAGACCTCTGGATTTGAAACCTAAATTTATGGAAATAAAACAATGATTTTCCGTCTAAATAGAAATTAATAGTCAGTGGTCAAAATCTGATTCAATCTGGGGTGAACCAAAATACTGAATCTTCATCTTACTTTTATCAAGATTTTATGAAGCTAGTACCCGAAAGGTACATATCCTTTAAACTACTGATTATTATCTATAAAATAAGTACTAAAGTAAAAACTTTTTAGGTAATTATACTAGGGTGGTAAAAAATGATGAGTGGTCAAACATTAAATTCTGAATTCGTAACTTTTGAACCTCAAGGTTATGTTAGTGCAGCCAATGCTGGAGAATTTTGGCAAGAACTAGCTCACACTGTAGAGAATCAAACTGATTCTGCTGTATTGGTAGATATGGCATCGGTAGAGTTTATGGATAGTGCTGGTTTAATGGCTTTAATCAAAGGTTTCCACTTAGCTCAGAACTTAGAACGCCGTTTTAGTCTTTGCTCCATTCCCCCCTCAGTCAGAATGGTGTTTGAATTAACTCAACTGGATAAAGTATTTGAAATTTTTGATAGCAAGGAAAGCTTCACCGCCACAATGGTATAACTTGACGTGTCTGATAGGGGGGAGAAGAGAAAAAGTGATTCTTTTCCCCTAGTCCCAAAAACTATGGTTTGTTCGGTATATTAGAAAAGCTGAATCTATCAGAAGGGGACTATATCTGTGACTATTGGAGTTGAAAAATTCATTTCTCCTGAAATAAGTAAACCAGCTCGTTATCTGGGGGAAGAACTTGGATCAGTACACAAGCCTTGGGATTCTGCACAGGTAAGATGGGTATTAACCTATCCTGAAGTCTATGAAGTAGGTGCATCCAATTTAGGGCATATTATTCTCTACAATATTATCAATGCTCAACCCAATCAGTTGTGCGATCGCACTTATCTGCCAGCTTCAGATTTAGCAGCTAAGTTAAAGGAAAATAATACACCTCTATTTGCTTTAGAATCTAAAAGATCGCTACAAGATTTTGATATTTTAGGCTTTAGCCTCAGCTACGAGTTAGGCGCAACAAATATTTTAGAAATGCTCACTCTGGCACAGATTCCCCTTACTTCCCAAGACAGAGAAGCAGGAAATTATCCTTTAATTTTTGCTGGGGGACAAACCGCCACTTCTAACCCTGAACCCTATGCAGAATTTTTTGATTTTATTGTTTTAGGAGATGGAGAAGAACTTTTACCTGAAATAGGACTGGTATTACAGGAAGGAAAAGCAGCAAAACTTAGTAAAGAAGATTTATTACTAGATTTAGCTCAAGTTCCTGGAGTATATGTGCCAAGATTCTATGATATGCAGCAAGATGGCTCAGTCATTCCCAATCGCTCCGATGTTCCTAAACGCATTTTACGCCGAGTTGCCACTCCCATTCCCGCTTATTCTATCGGTTTAGTCCCCTATGTCGAAACAGTACACGATCGTCTAACAGTAGAAATTAGAAGGGGTTGCACTCGTGGCTGTCGCTTTTGTCAACCAGGAATGTTAACTCGCCCTGCAACGGATGTAGAACCAGAAAAAGTGGTGGATGCGATCGAAAAAGGTATGAGAGCCACTGGTTATAATGAATTTTCCCTCCTTTCTCTCAGTTGTTCCGATTATTTGGCTTTACCTGCTGTGGGAATGGAAATTAAAAATCGTCTTAAAAATGAAAATATTTCCCTTTCCTTACCCAGTCAGCGCGTAGATCGCTTTGATGCCAACATTGCCAACATTATTGGGGGGACTCGTAAATCTGGTTTAACTTTTGCTCCCGAAGCTGGCACTCAAAGAATGCGGGACATTATTAATAAGGGATTGACCAACGAAGAGTTACTCAGAGGCATTAAAACCGCAGTACAAGAGGGATGGAGCAAAGTTAAACTCTATTTCATGATCGGTTTACCAGGAGAAACCGATGCAGATGTAGTGGGTATTGCAGAAACAGTAAAATGGTTGCGTCGAGAATGTCGTGAGATTAATAATAAGCGTCTGAATTTTAATATTACTATCTCTAACTTTACTCCCAAACCCCACACCCCTTTCCAATGGCATTCCGTCTCTACTGCTGAATTTCTCCGCAAGCAAGACTTACTTCGAGAAGAATTTAGGCGTATTAGGGGAGTAAAGGTGAACTATACCGATGTCAGAATATCGGCAATGGAAGATTTTGTAGGAAGAGGCGATCGCCGTTTAGCTTCTGTAGTGCGTCGTGCTTGGGAATTGGGGGCGGGAATGGACTCCTGGTGGGAAAATCTCCCTAAAGCCTACGCAGCTTGGGAAAATGCGATCGCAGAAGCAGGTTTGACTTGGAAATATCGCCAAGTAGAAGACGGTGAATGGAATGTATTTAAAGATCGAATATCCCCCCATCTCCCCCCCCTCTACGCGAAGCGTCTCTCCCCCTCCCCCCATTCCCCCACTGTTGAAAATCAACGCAACGATATATTAGATGCCCCTCTACCTTGGGATCATCTGAATACTGGTATTGATAAAGCATGGCTCAAAAAAGACTTACAACTCGCCTTAGATGCTGCTACTGTTCCTGACTGTGCCTTTGAAGGCTGTTCTCACTGTGGAGTATGTAGCACGGATTTTGGTCACAATATAGTAGTCCCACCCCCAGCTATTCCCGAATTTGAAGGACATGGTAAACCCAAGTGGAATAGGGAACAAAAAATTCGGGTTTGGTTTGGTAAGCAAGGAAATATGAGATTACTCAGTCATCTAGATTTAGTTCGTTTGTTTGATCGCGCCTTGCGTCGTGCTTCTCTCCCCATTTCTTTTACTAACGGATTTCATCCAGGTCCCAGAATGGCGATCGCAAATGCCCTATCTTTAGGTACTACCAGTAGTGGGGAAATTGTTGATTTTGAGTTAACTGAAGATATTCCTATAGGGGAGTTTAGAGATAGATTAGCCTCCCAATTACCAACGGATATTCCTTTATATAAAGTAGAAGAAATCGATGTTAAATCTGCTTCTGCTACTCAAATTTTAGAGCGAGCCGAATATTTAATTACCGTTGCGCCTACTTCAGAATCAGATCAGGTAAATTGGCAACAATGTATTGAAGGGGTGAACAATTCCTCAGAAATACTCTGGAAAAAAACTACAAAATCAGGAAAAATCCAAGAAGTCAATTTATGCGATCGCTTATTTGAGTTAGAATTAGCCAATACTCTATCAGACAATTCTGTAGTGTTGCGTTATGTAGGAAGTTGTCGCAATGATGGAACAAAACTATCTCCTGACAATATCATCTATATGCTCGAAAAAGTTTCACAACAGGAGTTCCAATTATTAAATGTCCATCGTCAGCAGTTAATTCTGTTAGATCAAAAAATATAGATTATGGGTAGGATCTGCGATCATGATCTCCCTTGTCTACCCCATCTTCCTTGTCTTCCTATCAATCCTTAAAGTGGATTTTCAGAATCGGATTTGATTAGATGTACATTCCAAGCATCAATATGAGCCATTAACTGGGGAAAAAATACAGTAAAATCTTGTTCCAACTCTTGATAATTACTAGTCAATTGTTCAATAGCTGGAGATAAATCATAATGCTTATTTCTTCTTCTACTAAACCTATAGGAGATCCGCTTTAAAGTTAGTTCAACTCCTGCTAAATCCCGATAAGAAAGAAACCAGTTTTCCGCACTAGCAGCTTTAATAACTGCACTAGCATAAGGAGGAATAACCTCTAAATAATCATTAAAAGAGAGATAGACTTCTTCAGTAAATTGTTCTAGAGATATTAAAGAATAATGTTCCCAATTTTTCGCTAATATGTGGTCATAAAAAACATCAATTAAGATACCAGCAAATCGGCGATACTGATGATCAATACATTGCTTACTATGCTTTACCAAGGGATGAGAATCTGTAAAAGTATCGATCGCCTGATGACATTCTAAACCTCGTTTTAATCCTGGCGGTAAGGTATCTCTAGCTTTCCCTTTTACCAAATCACCTAATAAGTTACCCAAGCGACTTTCAGTATCGGGAGGAGCTAGAAATAAATGAGCCAGCCAATTCATAATAATAATTAATTATAATTTCTCAAAGCATATAAAATCGAACCTTTCACCCCGAGTTCAGGGGTTAAAACTACATGAATTGGAATATCTTGTAATAATTTTGTCATTCTTCCTTTTTGGATAAAGTTATTAATAAATTCTTTTTTCTTAATCAGAGACAAATTTTTGGCAGCAACTCCCCCAGCTATATAAATCCCACCATAAGGTAATATTTTTAAAGCTAAGTTTCCTGTTTCTGCTCCATATAGTTCCATAAACAAAGACATAGTTTTAGTACAAATAGAATCATTTTGTTCTATTGCCCCTTGAGCAATAACTGCTGCTGGATCGATATTAGTTTCTATTTTTTTCTCCCAATTGCTGATTTTTTGTCCAATTATTGAGGACTCATTACTAAAATTAGAATCCCTGAGAAACTGATAAATAGAAACAATTCCTTGACCAGAAACAACTCTTTCTACGGAAATATGATCTGAACTAATTTTAGTTTGTAAATATTGCAATAATTGAATTTCTAAATCATTACGAGGGGCAAAATCTGTATGTCCTCCTTCTGAAGCAAAAACTTGATATTTATCGTCTTGAGGAATTAAAAAACCTTGTCCTAAACCTGTTCCTGCACCAATAACAGCAATGGGTGCATTGTCTATTTTTTTTCCTGCTTGTAAAGTATATATTTCTGATGATTCTAAACCTAACACCCCATAACTATTGGCAGCAAAATCATTAATGAGACTAACATGAGAAATATTTAATTCTGCCTCTAATCTATTACTATCTACTTGCCAATCTAAGTTAGTCAAATTAGAAGTCTTATTAACTACTGGTCCCGCGATCGCGAAACAAGCAGAGGTGATATTATTAGTCTGGGGTGATGCTGATAAAAACTGTTGCACTATTGGCACAAGATCGGGAAAATCACCACTAAGATATTTATTTTCTATAATAGTCTCAAATGATTTGCGATCGGCACCAACTTTGACTAAACGTAAGATGGTTTTTGTCCCACCAATATCCCCAGTAAGTAATAACATATGAGTCTCTTATACTATATAAAACCTAATCTTGTTTTGATGCTGCTGATTGAAGCAATAAAGTGAACAGGTTAATAGTCAGCAATTAAAACCACTAACTACTAACTATTAAGTATCTGGGCAAAATTATTTATAAAACCTGAAGTTAATTTTCCCTAACACCCAATACCTCTCACAGCCATTTTATATTTAATTACACTTACCTCTTACCTAGTCTATTGTTAATCCTTTCTCTGCCAACCACTGAGGATTATAAAGCCTTGACTGATAGCGTCCACCACCATCACAAAGAACTGTCACGATAGTATGACCTGGTCCCATTTCTTTAGCTAAAGTATAGGCTGCACCTACATTAATCCCTACTGAGCCACCCATAAACAAGCCATCTTGACGGAGTAATTGATAAACAACCCTAATACATTCTTGGTCATCGATTTGTATTGCATCATCTATGGGGACATTTTGCATATTAGCTGTAATTCTACTGTTGCCAATCCCTTCTGTTATAGAACTACCTTCGGGTTTAATTTCTCCAGTTTTGACATAACTATATAAACCACTGCCCATAGGATCAGCTACGATACATTTAGTATTAGGGTTTTTTTCTTTTAGACATAAAGCCACTCCTGCATAAGTTCCACCTGTACCAGTCGCAGCCACCCAAGCATCAACTTTTCCATCGGTTTGTTGCCAAATCTCTTCCCCTGTAGTTTCATAATGAGCTATGCGATTAGCCAAGTTATCAAACTGATTTGCCCAGATAGCATTATCCATTTCCTCTGCTAAACGCCCTGAAACCTTAACGTAGTTATTGGGATTCTTATAAGGTACAGCAGGAACAGTCCGCACTTCTGCACCCAAAGTTCTTAAGGTATCTATTTTTTCTTGAGATTGAGTTTCAGGAATCACAATCAAGCATTTATAACCTTTAGCATTGCAAATATGAGTTAAGCCAATACCTGTATTACCAGCAGTACCTTCTACTACTGTTCCTCCTGGCTTAAGGAGTCCTTTTCTTTCCGCATCTTCAATAATATATAGTGCAGCCCTATCTTTGACCGAACCACCTGGATTAAGAAATTCGGCTTTACCTAAAATTTCACATCCAGTCTCATCACTAAAGCTATTGAGGCGAATTAAAGGAGTATTTCCAACTGTACCGACAAAACCGTTCTTAATATCCATTATGAGTTCACTATATATTTACTTTTTGATCTAGATTAACGATAAATGGCAACTAAGTGTCTGATGCTCATAAATTATTTAATAGATTAGGTTCACCATTACCCACTCTCGTATATTAAAAGTAGTGATAGAGCGTCCCACCCTTATTCTTTTTGCCAATTCATAATATCCCAAGTTCTCATATCCCAAGCCGTAAGTTCATAACCACTAATTTTATTACTAAAAGCTACTACATCAGCCCGATGAACTAAGGGAACACCTACTGCTTCATTTACCAGTAAATCATTCATCTTAATAAAAATTTCTTGGCTATTTTTAGCATCTAATTCCACAGTAGATTGTTGCCACAGTTCATCGTATTCAGGATTACAATAGCGAGAATTATTATCACCAGACCAATTGTTAACTTTTTGGGGAATCTGATCGCAAGTGTAAAACTTCATATAAGCACCAGGATCAGGATTAGTGTTGCCTGTAGTGTACATTTGCAAATCTGCATAAAAATGTTGTATTGTATCATTACTACTAGGATCACTAGAAAAATAGACACTAGCATCAATACTTTTTAGTTCTACTTTCATACCAATAGATTGTAACCCCTGTTTAATTACAGCTTGAGTTTTTTGACGCAAAGGATTAACAGAAGTTTGAAACACTAAAGACATTTCTATTCCATTTTTATCCCTAATTCCATCACCATTACTATCTTGCCATCCCGCCTCATCTAATAGCTTCTTGGCTTTTTCAAGATTATATTCATAGCTAGTATTAGGAGAAGCGTATTTTTTCGGTGCTACTAAAAAGTTGGATGTTACTTTTCCTGTTACTCCGTATAATTGTTTAGCAATAGTATTGCGGTCAATAGCCAAAGCTAGAGCTTGTCTGACTTTCAAATCACTGAAAAAGGGATGGGGATATTTAATACTAGAACGTTCTCCTTCACTGGTAGCTTTGTTAGGATCGCTGTGATTAATAATAATGCGTTCCATCAAAGCCCCAAAATTAGATACAACTTTACCTTTTCCTGCTGCTTCTAATTCTTTTAAGATTGGTGCTTCTACCTGTAAATTGTAAGCATAGTCTGCATCTCCTGTTTGTAATACCGCCCTCGCAGCAGAGGTTGCATCTCCACCCCCTTTGAGTTCCACCCTCTTAAAGTCTAATTGCTCTACTTTCCGAAACTCTGGGTTAGGTTCATAAATAACTGTATCTCCTGGTTTAAATTCTACTACTCGATACGCGCCTGTACCTACTGGCTTAAGGTTGGCTGGTGCTTCTCTAGCGTTAGCACCATTGTAGGATTCATAGATATGCTTGGGAAGAATCATTCCTTCTCCACCAACAAATACTAAGTACCAAGCAGGATTAACATCTTTAAAGTTTACCTTCACGGTGTAGTCGTCTATAGCTTCTACACTATCGATAACATCATAAGTACCTCCAGATACCGAAGCTACTTGAGGATTGCTAACATATTCATAAGTAAAAACTACATCCCCAGCCGTAAATGGTGTACCATCAGACCACTTAATATTTTCTTTTAGCTTCCAAGTAACAGAAGTGCCATCTTTGGCAACTCCTCCATTTTCTAATGTGGGTATTTCTGCTGCTAGAAAAGGAATTAACTTCCCGTCGTTATTAAAACTCGCAAGAGGTTCGAGAGTAATACGACTGGCTTCTGCATCTTTAAATCCTGTGGAAAGATGGGGATTAAGGATAGTTGGTGCTTGCCAATACAAAAGTTTCAGAGTACTACTATCTGTGTCATCGGGAAGATTTTGATTGTTGTTCCCACAAGCTGTAATAAGTAATCCAGTGATTAGGGATAAACCAGCCACAGAGATAATTTTTCTGATTAGCACTCTTACTGCTACTCCTCAATTCCTAATTTGTTTGTTCAGTGACCAATCATAATCCAAATAAGATATTTTGTATTGTCCTTTTTCTAAATATTCACGTTCTGATGGATTAAGATGCTTACTGATAAAGTTTAAAACTGCTTTTTCTTTATTCTTACCAGTAAATTTGTTTTCAATAGAATAGGTAGTCAGCCAATCTTCACCAAACCATTTAAAAATAGAGGAAAGATATACTCTATTATTGTTTTTTTCTATTCTTAAGCCATGAGGGCTGGCTAGAAATTTGTTTACTTGATCTTCTAGTTGACTATCTATTTTTTCTGATAAATAAGGTTCGTTTCTGAGGGGAGGACAACTAATAGCAGCACATACTAAGGCTACATGAATTCTTGGTTCGTTAAATTTTTTTCGTAGAATATCATGTTCAATATTATCGAGGGTTTTAGATTCTCCCGCAAGTTTGAATTTCCTGATTTTCCAAACTCCAGGAATGTTTCTAATGCTTTTTTTAAGAGGTTTTTGATCGATAATTGATTGTAGGGTAAATGAGTTATAAGCATTAATTAGAAATGCAAGCTGTTCTGTTTCGCTCCAACTATGATAAATATCAGGTGGTATTGACCCTAAACTCTGATTGAATTTATCTAATGTATTTCGGTTAGCTTGAAGTTTTTTATAATCTACTAATCCTTGACTATTAACATAAGTTTTTAAAACTTTTTCATAATCTTGATAATCAAAAGTATTTGTTACCGTTGCAATGTTTTCACTGTTTTCTAAAGCTACATTATTTTGATTACCTTGACCAACATCATTAGTATTAGCACAACTAGCCAAGGGAAAAATTATGGGAAATATTAGAAATGCTATCAACAATCTTTTCATACAATAAAAATTATCATGGCTTAAGAATTTACATTTACTATCTAACAAAGTAAATCTTAGGCTTTGTTGAGAAGTTGATGATAATTTTCTTGGATTACTCAGAAAAAATTAACGCCCGAGACCGCAATTGTCAACTGTTAAAGCTAAAACAAATGCGATCCGCAGGCGTTTATATTATAAAAAAATTATAATTGCCGAACAACCTAGAATAAACCTAAAGTCAAAGATTTATCGATAGGGAAAGTAGCACCAATTCCTAACCAGATAGTAACTACTGTACCAAATAGGAAGACAGTAGTAGCTATAGGACGACGGAAGGGGTTTTGGAACTTGTTAACACTTTCAATGAAAGGAACAAGCATTAAACCTAAAGGAACAGCACCTTGACAAGCAATTCCTAGTAGTTTGTTAGGAAGAACTCGTAAAATTTGGAAAACAGGATATAAATACCACTCAGGTAAGATTTCCAAAGGAGTTGCAAAAGGATTAGCAGGTTCGCCAATCAATGCAGGGTCTAGTACAGCTAAACTAACTACTAAACCAATAGTTCCCAAAATTACAACTGGGAAGATATATAACAGATCGTTGGGCCAAGCGGGTTCACCGTAGTAGTTGTGACCCATACCTTGGGCTAACTTAGCGCGCAATGCGGGATCGCTAAGATCGGGTTTTTTTAATGTGGACATTGGGTTCTCCTTAATCTACTCAGAATCAGCAGATGAAATATTAATATATTTACTATGTGCTGTCAGAGCTGGTTAATTCTCGATTGAGATTACTGATAATTATCTCTTAGATTAAAATTAGATGCTAGAAACTTAAGTTCTAAATCTGAAAAAAATGGATTTACAAGGGACCAGAAATACCTTGTTTACGAATCATTAAAAAGTGAAGCAACATAAATACTGCCATTAACCAAGGCAATACAAAAGTGTGCAAGCTATAAAAGCGAGTTAAAGTAGCTTGACCAACACTAGGACCACCACGTAGTAATTCTACCATTTGATCTCCAACGATAGGAATTGCAGCAGGTACACCAGACACAATTTTAACCGCCCAGTAACCTACTTGGTCCCAAGGAAGAGAGTAGCCACTTACACCGAAAGAAACGGTGATTACTGCCATAATTACTCCAGCAATCCAAGTTAACTCACGGGGTTTTTTGAAGCCACCAGTTAAATAAACGCGGAATACATGAAGAATCATCATAAGTACCATCATACTGGCAGACCAGCGATGGACAGAACGAATTAACCAACCAAAGTTAACTTCATTCATGATGTACTCTACTGAAGTGAAAGCATCAGCTACAGTAGGCTTGTAATAGAAAGTCATGCAAAATCCAGTAGCAAACTGAATTATGAAACAAACTAAAGTGATACCACCAAGACAATAGAAGATATTGACATGAGGAGGTACATATTTACTGGAAATGTCATCAGAAATCGCCTGTACTTCCAGGCGTTCATCAAACCATTGATAAACTTTGGAATCTGTAACTTGTTTAGTGAACATTGAAGTCTAAATTAACTAACTATGATATAGCTATGGATATGAGGGTTTTCCCTTTAAAAAATGTAACATAGCTTTAAGGTTTGGTGTTGCCGTTTCCAGACATCTTCTGCGATTGCTGTTTAATGGCTGGGATTATTATATCGAATCATCTTTCTTAACCAAATTGTGGTTTTTAGGTAACAATTGATTAAGAATCACTACAATATCTAGTGTAAGTCAATATTTAAATCATCTTCTACATGGTTAAAAAAGCTTTCTGGGTCACGTTTTTAGTATTTATCTGGGTTACTTCTAATCTATTTTGGTTTACTCCAACGGCAAATGCCTTTACAGAAGAGCAAAAACTCTTGCTGCAATCCTGGCGTATTGTTAATCAATCCTATGTGGATGAGACATTTAATCATCAAAACTGGTGGTTGTTGCGTCAAAAGTTTATTAAAAAACCGATGGGAGATCGAGATGAAACTTATCAAGCGATTGAAGAAATGTTAGCTCTTCTCGACGACCCATTCACGAGATTACTAAGACCAGAGCAATATCATAGTCTACAAGTCAATACTTCTGGAGAACTATCAGGAGTAGGGTTACAAATTAATATTGACCCAGAAACGAAGCTAGTAGAAGTAATATCTCCTTTGGCTGGTTCTCCTGCCGAAGCTGCTGGCATTGAACCTAGGGACTACATCCTGAAGATTGATGGAGTAGATACTACAACCCTAACTCTGGATGAAGCAGCAGCAAGAATGCGTGGCACTATTGGGACAAAAGTATTTTTATCCGTACAGTCTCATAACCGTCAACCTGAAACCATCCGTAATCTCAACATAATACGCGATCGCATTACTCTTAATCCCGTCACTGCTAACTTAGATACCAAAAGTAATAAATCTATTGGTTATATACGCCTCAATCAATTTAGTGCTAATGCTACTAAGGAAGTTGCCCACGCTGTAGCACGCTTGGAAAATCAAGGCGCAGAAGCTTATATTTTGGACTTGAGAAATAATCCTGGAGGTTTATTACA
Organism: Xenococcaceae cyanobacterium MO_188.B19; assembly: GCA_030065715.1. Taxonomy (GTDB): domain Bacteria; phylum Cyanobacteriota; class Cyanobacteriia; order Cyanobacteriales; family Xenococcaceae; genus JASJCP01. Next base: position 15,332 of record JASJDF010000031.1, read on the forward strand.
AGCAGGAGTAGAAATTGCTCGCTTATGGCTCCACGAAGGCACAATTGTTTACACAGTTAATCGTCAAGGAACTCTCGGCAATTTTGAATCTAATCCAGAAGTTATTACAGAAGCTCCCCTAGTAATATTAGTCAATCAGGGAACAGCTAGTGCCAGCGAAATATTATCTGGTGCCTTACAAGACAATGAAAGGGCTGTATTAGTTGGAGAAAAAACCTTTGGCAAAGGTTTAATTCAATCCCTATTTGAATTACCTGATGGTGCGGGATTGGCGGTTACTGTAGCTAAATACGAAACTCCTAATCATACAGATATCAATAAGCTGGGCATTCAACCCGATTTTGTTGTATCTCAAGACCCCATTACCTACGATCAAATTGGTACAGAAGCAGACTTACAGTACCAACAAGCGATTAAATTACTCACTCGAGATACCCAATTAGCAATTAACAACTAACAACTAACCAGATCAAATATGGATGCTTTTGCCCCTATTCCTCCTAAGTGGACAGAGCAAGCAACTCACTCAGTCGCTTTTTGTTGTCCTTGTTGCAAAGCTGAATCAAAGCAAGCTAAGGATGTTTGGCTCAACCGTCGCTCTCCTGTAACTGGTTATGATATGCGTCGAAAATGGCAAGAATTTTATCTGTGTGAATGTAATACTCCCTGGTGGGCTTGGAGCAGTGATCGCCCATCAAAGAAGGAATAAGGAATGATTGAGTACTAACAACTAACCACTAACTACTAACCACTAAGAAATTATGATTGAGGAAATTTGAGAGTTATTTAATTGTTGCAAGTTCTAGGCTTTGGTATCATCTCGATCTATGATAGACAAGTTCCTTGAGCTTGCTTTCGTATGCAGTTTGAAAAAATCTTAATTGCCAATAGAGGAGAAATTGCTCTACGCATTCTACACACCTGTGCGGAAATGGGGATTTCTACCGTCGCAGTTCATTCTACTATTGACCGCCAAGCCCTTCATGTTCAACTAGCAGATGAAAGCGTATGTATTGGTCTTCCTCCTTCTGGTAAAAGTTATCTAAACATACCCAATATTATTGCTGCTGCTCTGACTCGTAATGCTACAGCGATTCACCCTGGATATGGATTTTTAGCCGAAAATGCCAAATTTGCTGAGATTTGTGCTGACCACAAAATTGCTTTTATTGGTCCTACCAAAGAAGCGATGTTAGCCATGGGAGACAAGTCCACAGCCAAAAAAACCATGCAAAAAGCTGGAGTACCAACGGTTCCAGGAAGTTATGGTTTATTGAAAGATGAAGGAGAAGCGATCGCCGTAGCTAAAGAAATTGGCTATCCTGTAATGATTAAAGCCACTGCTGGCGGTGGTGGTAGGGGTATGCGGTTAGTCAGAGACGAAAGCGATCTAGTAAGACTATTTCAAGCAGCCCAAGGAGAAGCAGAAGCAGCCTTTGGTAATTCTGGAGTTTATCTGGAAAAATTTGTCGAATGTCCCCGTCATATCGAATTTCAAATCCTAGCAGACAGTCATGGTAACGCGATCCATTTAGGAGAAAGAGACTGTTCGATCCAGCGTCGTCATCAAAAATTACTAGAAGAAGCCCCTAGTGCTGTACTAGACCCAAAATTACGCCGAAAAATGGGAGATGCTGCCGTAAAAGCTGCTAAATCTATTAATTACGTTGGTGCAGGAACGGTAGAATTTCTCTTAGACAAGTCCGGTAATTTCTATTTCATGGAAATGAACACCCGTATTCAGGTAGAACATCCTGTAACAGAAGTTGTCACAGGGCTAGATTTAATTGCTGAACAAATTAGAATCGCCCAAGGGGAAAAACTGAGGATTAATCAAAATCAAGTACAACTTCGAGGTCATGCTATTGAATGTCGAATTAATGCAGAAGACCCAGAACACAATTTTAGACCCCATCCAGGGCGAATTAGTGCTTACCTACCGCCAGGGGGTCCTGGAGTTAGAGTTGACTCCCATGTCTATACAGATTATGAAATCCCCCCCTATTATGATTCTTTGATTGGAAAACTAATTGTCTGGGGAGAAAATCGGGATATCGCTATTAAAAGGATGAAAAGAGCTTTAAGAGAATGCGCTATTACTGGAGTACCCACAACTATTGGATTTCATCAAAAAATACTAAACAACCCTGCTTTTCTCAAAGGTGAAGTCTATACAAATTTCATTCAAGAACATTTGATGAAAGGATAATATTAAACTTTATTTTAATACTGTTGAGTTAACTAACACGACTTGGAAGGTTATAGCACTACCTATGAGTCGTGTCTTTAATTTTTTTCCTGTGGTACTTATTGAGTTTTTTTGTACTGATGCAGATGGGTGAACCAAAAGAGAATATCCAGAATCCCAACCCAAAAAATAACTTATCAGTACTGATTCTAAGAAGCCCTTAATAGCATAGTAATCAAACCTTGTTGACCTAATAGTATTTCTCTCAGTAGGGTGCAAATGCCAACCCAGATAATGGGAGTTATGTCCACTCCACCTAGAGGGGGAATGATTTTTCGGGAAGGAGCCAGAAAAGGTTCAGTAGGGATAGTAATTAGATTAAAGGGAAAGCGATCTAGTTCTAATTGGGGGTACCAAGTTAAAACAATTCTAAAAATAAACAGAATAGTCATTAATACTAATATAAGTCCTAAAATTAAAGTCCCGATAGTAGCTAAGTTCATTAGTTATATTCCTTTAACTATTATTTTGATAACGATTTATTACGAAATATGTACAATCTTCTTTGTATTTTAGCTTTGTCTGGTTGCGTTGAGAAAAATCAATCCGATGATTTGCCATATCTAAAATCAGAGGAATCAAAAAATTGAAATTTTCATAAACTAAAGCAAAAGCTAGTGGTACAATGCTTTTAGCGGTAAAGCGCACTAAAAAAAATAACAAACCTGCGGTCGGAAGGCTCGTGGTGAAATAGCCCTGTAAAGGCGGTCTGTCGGGGGCAGAGTTTAAAACTCTGTCTAGATAAGAGTCTATAAGGGAATCCTCCGCTTTTAGCGAGGTAGGTTCAAGTATCAATAACAAGGATTTAAAACTATGACCCCTTCTTTATCTAATTTTATTTGGAGCTTGGTAGCTGGTGGCTTAATTGTAG
>JASJDF010000032.1 GCA_030065715.1 Xenococcaceae cyanobacterium MO_188.B19
AAAAAAATCAACCAAAAAATGGTGATGGATTCCCTAGAAAAAACAGAAGAAATAGAAACAAAATCAGAAGCAAATAAAAAAAAACAGAAACGGAACTAGAAGAAACAAAAAATAAAGGAAAGCTGATATTAGATGCTACTGCTGCCCCCGCTGATATCACTTATCCCAATGATTTGGCAATATTAAATCAAACCAGAAAGCAAAGCGAAAAAATCCTAGATTCTTTGCATCAAAATCGTAAAAATAAGCTTGATAAAAAGCCAAGAACTTACAGAAAAAAAGCGAGAAAGAGTTATTTAAAGGTAGCTAAAAAACGGCGCGTATCTCGAAAAGAAAGAAGAGATGATATCTTCAAACAACTACAATATATCAATCGAAGTCACCTAAATCAATATCTCTGTTAACAAGCTGTGCTGCTTTTAAAGCTAATGCCCAACCTTCATCTGAGACTTGGGCTATTTTCAATTGTTGTCTTTTATCTTTTGGATAGGTGAATCTGAGACGGTATCTATCACCATTGATATCCAAGGTTACTTTGCCTATTTTGGCTCTTTGTTTACTTATTAGTACATTAGACATCTCCAAAATACAATTATAAGTAAAATAAAAGGAGTAAATCAAGAAAAAAATGGTCAAATAAAATTTGATAATGAACAATTACACCTGGAAATACATAGAGAAACATCCTAAAGAAGTTAAAAGGCTATTAGGAATTGATTATGAGCAACTAGAGCAACTAATTGAACAGGGAAAAATATTACATCAAATAAAACAAGAGTCTATTGAAAAACACAAAACGAGAATAATTAAAGCAGGAGGAGGAAAACCAGCTAAATTATTATTGGAAGAACAAATAATACTAACGATTATTTACTTGAGACATAATTTGACGTTTCAAGTATTAGGACTATTATTTCAAGTGAGTGAATCTACAGCACATAACTTATTTAATTATTGGCAAGATTTATTGAGAGAAGGGCTACCATCTTCTCTATTAGAACAAATAAAAAAGTCCCAAGAAAATGAAGAGACGGTACTAGAACAATTAGAAGAATATGAATTGATAGTAGATAGTGAAGAACAAGATATAACAAGACCTTCAGAATATCAAATTCAAAAGAAGTATTACTCAGGAAAAAAGAAAAGCCATACCTTTAAAAACCAGTTTATCGTCTTACCATCAGGAAAAGATATTGTGGATGTAGTAGTAGGAAGACCAGGACCAGTAAGTGATATTAATTTATGTCGAGAACGGCTGAAATTATTTCATCCTCAACAAAAATTAATTGGAGATAAAGCTTATATTGGAGAAGCACAAATCAGGACACCAGATAAAAAGCCGAAGAACCAAGAATTAACAGAACTACAAAAAGAACAAAACAAAATTTTATCTTCCCAAAGAATATTTGTAGAACATGTAATCCGTATTGTGAAAATATTTAAGGTAGCCCAAGAAAGATTCCGTTTAAAAAAAGATAGATATAGTGAAGTGTTATTAACCATCTGTGGCTTAGTTAGACTAAGAAAAGGTAGCTTAATTTTAGAAATAGTTGAAAATGCAAATTTTGACAAAACAATTGAAGTAATGACACGTCATAGTTTTGGGAAAGATTTGCTCTTAGCAACCTCTAATACCTAATAAAACGTTATAAGAACATTATTTTGGAATTTTCTTGAAGAGGTTAAAACTATTACTCTGCTTTAATTAGAAGTTATTGGAGATGTCTATTAGAAGTTATTGGAGATGTCTAATTTATCCACCAAAACTACAATCACAAGCGACTCAATTTCGTTGTGGTTGTTTTTTTGTGCGATAATCCAAATTAGAGAATATTTTAAGATTTGTTATATTTCTTTAAGTAATGAGTGAACCAGGTCAAGAAAAAACTATAAGCGAACAAGGTCAAGAAAAAACCTTAGCGGAACAAGCCCCCTCTAGTTATGAGTGTCGTGCTTGTGGGTATGTTTACGATCCAGCTAAAGGCGATAATCAAAACAAAATTGAGTCAGGCACACTTTTTACAGATTTACCAGATAGTTGGCGTTGTCCCGTATGTGGTGTTCCCCCAAGCCAATTTATTGATATTGGCGCACAGGGTGCACCATCTGGCTTTGCAGAAAACTTAAACTACGGACTAGGGGTCAATACTCTTACTCCCAATCAAAAAAACCTCCTAATTTTTGGTGGTTTAGGATTAGCATTTTTATTTTTCCTGAGTTTATATGGTCTTCATTAAATAGGCTGTTTCTTTTGTCGTTTAGTAATTTTTAGATCTATCAATCAAACAATATGAATCAAGTATTGCAAAAGCTGAAAGCAGCAGCCCTGTTAGTAGTAGTTTGTCTATTTTGTATTAGCTGTAGTGAAGTTCCATCAGTTAGTAATAATCCTTGGAAAGTATTAACCTTGCCCACAGAAGCTATCTTTGCGGATGTTGCTTTTACCGATGAGGGAAATCATGGTTGGTTAGTTGGCACCAAAGAAACTATTTTTGAAACCAATGATGATGGGGACACCTGGTCAGAAAAGAAAATTGACTTAGGAGATGAACTAATTGCTTTTACTGGCGTTAGTTTTAGTGGACAAGAAGGTTGGATAGTTGGGAAACCTTCTATCATGCTACACACCGATGATGGTGGTGAAAATTGGTCAAGAATCCCTCTAAGTGCCAAGCTTCCTGGTAGTCCCGATGGGATTATTGCTCTGGGTGCAGATACAGCGGAAATGGTGACAGACTTAGGTGCTATCTACAAAACTACTGATGGTGGTAAAAACTGGAAAGCCCTAGTAGAAGGTGCGGTAGGTGTAGCTCGTAATATCACTCGCTCTGGTGATGGTAGTTATGTTGCAGTTTCTAATAAAGGCAACTTCTATTCTACTTGGAGACCTGGTGATACAGAATGGACTCCCCACAACCGTAATTCTTCTCGCAGACTCCAAAATATGGGCTTCGGTCAAGATGGTCAATTATGGTTGCTAGCTCGTGGTGGCATAGTACAGTTTAGTGATACAGGAGAAGAAGGAGAATGGAGTGAAGCTATTTATCCTGAATTTTCTACTAGCTGGGGTCTGTTAGATATCGGCTATCGTACTCCCGAAGAAGTGTGGATTGCTGGCGGAAGTGGTAATCTACTTTATAGTCCTGATGGTGGTGAAACTTGGCAAAAAGATCGAGAAGTGGAAGAAGTCCCTTCTAATCTTTATAAAGTCATATTCAACTCCCCAGAAAAAGGATTTGTACTGGGAGAAAGAGGCTATCTACTCAAGTATGAACCCAGTGATTCTGATGCAGCTTAATTATCTCTCAAATAGTTGTGAGAGGGTCAGGCTGTTGCGTATTATGTAAATTATGGTAAACAACCTTTAAGGAAGGAGAAGCAAAAAATTATGGCAGGTACTACTGGCGAAAGACCATTTTCTGACATTATTACCAGTATTCGTTACTGGGTAATCCACAGTATCACTATTCCTATGCTGTTTATTGCAGGATGGTTATTTGTGAGTACTGGTCTAGCCTACGATGCTTTTGGGACTCCCCGTCCTAATGAGTATTTCACTCAAGATCGTTTAGAATTGCCTATTGTTAACGATCGCTTTGAAGCTTCTGAGCAAATCACAGAATTTAACAAATAAGTTATTTACAAAACAAGTAAGGTGAAACCCTATGACAAATAGCCCTAATGAACCCATTTCTTATCCTATTTTTACGGTTAGATGGTTAGCAATTCATACTTTAGCAGTTCCTACTGTTTTCTTTTTAGGCGCGATCGCAGCAATGCAATTTATTCAAAGATAGGCAAAAATAATGGATAGAAACACAAATCCCAATAGACAACCAGTAGAACTTAATAGAACGTCTCTTTACTTAGGATTGCTTCTAATTGCAGTCTTAGGCATTCTCTTCTCTAGTTACTTCTTTAACTAGACACTAATATTGTTCTGAAAAATTAATTAATAGCAAGTAGGAGGTATAAAGATCATGTTTGCAGATGGTAGAATTCCTTTATGGATCGTAGCTACGGTAGCAGGTTTAGGCGTAATTGCCGTAGTTGGAACTTTTTTCTATGGTGCTTACGCTGGCGTAGGCTCTGCTATGTAATTTAGAATCAAATTATAATTTTTTTAATATTAAAACCGCCTCTTTTTAATAAGTTGGCGGTATTTTTTTGTTGTTGATGATTGACTGAACTAAAAACAATTAAAATTATTGAGAGAGCAAATAATACGAAATCCGATTGTCAGATCCACCTTATAATTCAAAGAGAATTGAGCCAATAATAATGAGTTAAATTTCTAATTTCTTCTTTTCTTTCTTGAAGAATATTACAACGGGTTACTAATAGTTCTTCAATTTCGTTAATTGTCTCAAAAGACTCATTAACGAGAGGTTGATCTACTAAAGTCCAGAGTCGTTCTGCTGGTTGCCCTAAAGGATACCGCTTCGCATACAATTCTGGAGAATAAGGGGGTAAAAACTCGATTGTTATTCCTTCAGGAATTTCGGCTTTTTTACTCCGATGCCATCCCGCATTATCTTCTACTAACAAAATCTTTTTGTCTTGGTGCGCGTTCCCTAGCGGAGGGAACCTCCGCGGGGTCGCACCGCTTTTTCTGAAATCCCAGCATCAATTGCAAAGCTTTGATAGACAAGATTCAACCATTTGGTATTGACTCTTGGTATTAAATACCATAACGTTTCTCCAGTTTTGGGCTTAACAAAACCATAAACATACAGCCATTCATAACTATGTTTAACCATGGCAATTGGTCTTTCGCCAACTTTAGCCCAAACCTTTCTTAATATTGGTTTTAAGCCTATTCTATGTTCATCAAAAAACCATAAATCTATCTCGGCAGTGGGATATTTTTTTTCTAATTTTTTAACTTTTAAAGGTAGATTTGCCTTGAAGATCTCTTGTTCTAATTTATCCCCTTTTTTATGGCTCGGTCTTGGACTTTGCCATGAGTATCTGAGCTTTTTTAAATAATCCCACCCCCTTTGATTCCAGACTTTTTTTCTTCCTGTCTCTTTTTCGATCCAACGGGCAACTTTTACTCCTGTCCAAATACCTCCATCTGATGGTCTTGACTCCAATTCTTGACTTAATTTTTGAACTTGCTCTTCTGTTAATAGAGGTTTTTTTCCTCCTGATTGTTTTCGCTGCTTATTTTTGAGATTTTTGACTCCTTCTTCTCCTAAATCATTATATTTTTTCAGGATTTCTTTACTATAATTATAATTAATACCTATGGCGATCAGCGAAGCTGGCACTGCGTGATCGCGCTATTCTTCAGCGTCCATCCCAAAGATAGTTTCCAGAGTAAATGCCATCTTCGTGATTCTACAGAATCCTTACTATTTAAATACTTCTTTTTGAGTTCTTCTGAGCTGTGATATTTCTCTAAATAAGCTTTTCTTGGCATTCCTGGGTTTTTATGATCTTTCTCCTATTATAAGTTTGTTTTGCCAATCGGATTTCGTATCATTAGTAACAATGGCTAAATCTGAGAACTTTCCGAGTAAAATTGACAACATATTTTAGATTTTTTATTGAGTTATTGTTTTGATTGTCGCAGTTTTTCTAGTGTAATATCGAGATTATTCCAAGCTTGTTTTAAATTATGATTGATTTCCAAAGCTTTATCAAAAGATGCAATCGCATCTTCATATTTGCCTAAATCAGTCAAAGTAATACCACGGTTATTCCATGCTGCATCATAATCAGGATTGATTTCTAAAGCTTTATCAAAAGACGCAATCGCATCTTCGTATTTGCCTAAATCAGTCAAAGTAATACCACGGTTATTCCATGCTGCATCATAATCAGGATTAATTTCTAAAGCTTTATTTGAAGAGGTAATTGCTTCATTTAATCTGCCTAAATCACGCAAAGCTGCACTACGGTTGTGCCAAGGTGCATAATAATCGGGTTTAATCTCTAAAGCTTTATCATAGGATACGATAGCCTCATCTAATCTATTTAACTTACCTAAATCAACACCACGACTATACCAAGTCTCTTGATAATCAGGTTTGATTGCCAGCGCTTTATCGTAAGATACAATGGCTTCTTCGTATTTATCTAAATGACTTAAAGCTACGCCACGGTTATGCCATGCTTCATAATAATCAGTTTTAATTTCCAAAGCTTTATTGTAAGATGCGATGGCTTGTTCATATTCGGCTAAATGACTTAACACTACACCACGATTATTCCACACTAAATCATAATCGGGTTTAATCTCTAAAGCCTTATCAAAAGAAGCTATAGCTTCATCATGTTTGCCTAAATCATTTAAAGCCCCACCACGATTATTCCATGCTAAATCATAATCAGGTTTTATTTTCAAAGCCTTATCAAAAGAAGCTATGGCTTCATCATGTTTGCCTAAATCACCTAAAGCTACACCAAGATTATTCCATGCTTCATCATGATTGGGTTTAATTTCCAAAACTTTATTAAAAAACTTAATTGCCTCTTCATATTTATCTAAATTACCTAAAGCAACTCCTTTTATTACCCATAAAATCAATAAAAGTTCTGAGTTATTATCAAAATAATCAATCAAATAATCACAAAGGTCGAGTACTTTAGGATACTGTTCATATTTATCTAAAGAAATCAACAAAGCCCATAAAGTTGGTATTTTTTCCGTAAATTTAGTTGACTTTTGAGGATAAAAGAAATTGTATAAATCTAAGAGATAAGATGATTTAAGTTCAATGCTGTTTCCTTTGGCTTCAATTTGCCCATCGCGAGGCTGATAAATATTTTCTGCTTCTGCTAGATAAACCAAAGCTTGAGAAATAGTATTAGTATGCCAAAATTGCCATTTCTTGACTCCCATCAATAATTTGGTAGTCGGTACAACCGTAGTTTTGGCTAAAGGTATTCCTATTTGTCTTAGTAAGTCGATAGCATCATAAATATATTTGGCTATGGGGTATTTATTAATAGCAGTTTGATAACGTTCATTCCAGCTTTCTGTTAAAGTATCGCGATAGTTTTCTACAGTAAAAGCTAACTTTCGATTTTTTACTCGAACTATGTTTTCTTTAGCATTTCTAAAAGTACTATCATTACGCTTGGCAATCGTTAGATAGTCTGATTCATCTGCTGCAATACCAGTTTTACGAATAGTATCTTGAAAGAGTTTTACAATAGCATCATCTTCTGGTGGGGGTAATTCAAAAACTGTAAACTTTTGCCAAAAATCAGTATATTTATCCCATTGCAATTTATCCCACTCGCTGATTTGATTATTATCATTAGGTTGAGTTTCATTCCTAGCAGTGGCAATAACTTTTATTTGATCGCATATTTCTTGATATTCTTTAATAGTTTCTAATAATCTAGTTTGGAGTGGCTTGGTCAGAGGTTCTAAAGGAGAATTTTCGGCTTTGGGAGATTTATCTTTTAAGCCAAAAGCCATTTTACGATTTAGATCATCTAAGAAAAAAAGTACCTTACGATTTTGATCTAATTCTTGGAGTTGCTTTCTAGTAGGTAAGTCTAACCATTCCCAATCTTGAAGATATAAGACTGTCCAACCTTCTTGATTAAAAACTTGGGCAACTTCCGCAGCTTCTCTAGTTTTACCTAATCCTGTTCTACCTAAAATTAGTAACCAATTTTGTGATTCTAGCTGTTCAATAAGTTCTTGTTTAATATCTCTTGCGGATAATCTTTGTTGGTATTTAATCCGAGCATCAGATAAGGGATTGTTTTTATCCCCAGGAAAAACTACCGAAAGGATATCACTCTTGGCAGGTAAAACTTTAAAAGGAGTCGTATTAATAGGGAATTTACTACTTCGACGTTGGTTACGATACCACCAAATCGCTCCCCAAATTGTAGTAATAATCCCTAATATAACTCCTATGGTTTTGATATCTATACTAGTTGGCTTAACTGAAGGTTGAGGAGTTGGGTTAACTTGAATTTGAGGAGTTGGTTTAACTGGAGTTTGAGCTAGTTTTTGTCCAATCAACTCAAAATTTTGTTGATTTGGTTTTGTTCGCCTGTTAAACTCTGCCATAGAAGATAATTTTTCCGATAACCTCTTCTTTTACTTAGTTTAGCGAACTTGGTCAAAATAATTTATTGTTAATGCTACTTGAGCGTATAAGTTAATCTTTTGAACCAGGGTTAAGAGTAGAATATTATGTCTAATTAATTTTGTTTAGACATAGATGCAATGAATAATTCTGTAGAATTCAATCCTGATGAGTGGGTAATAGATAGTAACGATCGCACTACTCTATCAATTAAGATAAAAGAACGCTTATTTTACGAAAAGTCTCCCTATCAAACAGTAGAAGTATTTGAAACTTGCGATCGCGGTAAAATGTTAACCATAGACCGCATGGTAATGTGTACCGAAGCTGACGAAACTTCTTACCATGAGATGTTAGTTCATGTACCAATGCAAACCGAATCTAGCATTAAAGATGTGTTAGTCATCGGTGCTGGAGATGGGGGGACAATCAGGGAATTAGTGCGCTATGAAAATATTGAAACTATTACGATGGTAGAGATTGATGAAGCAGTAGTAAGGGCTTCAAAAGAGTTTTTACCGAATATTTCTTGTGCTTTAGAACATCCCAAATTAAATCTCTTAATTGATGATGGGATTAAATTTGTCCGAGAAGCTGCTGATAATAGGTACGATTTAATTATTGTTGATTCCTCCGATCCTGTAGGTCCTTCTGAAGGATTATTTACCAAGTCATTTTATCAAGACGTTTATCGTTGTTTACGACCCAGTGGTTTGATTTCCGTACAAAGTGAATCCCCCTCTTTCAACCCTAAAGCTTTTGGAGAATTAAATCACTGTTTAAAAGAAGTTTTTGGCAAAGACAAAGTGCATTGTTACTTAGTTTTTATTCCCATGTATCCTAGTGGAATGTGGAGTCTAACTTATGCTTCCAAATCGAGTATATCTCCTTTGGATTTTAATCGCGATCGCGTGTTAGAATTTACTCAGAAACATAACTTAAGTTATTACAATGCAGATGTGCATCAATCTGCTTTTGCTTTGCCAACTTATATAAAAAAAATGATTGGAGAGGAGTAAACGTGTAATTTAGACTCTTTAATTATTGATTAGAACTTAAATATTGAACAACGTCGTTATTATTTCTATCGATATCATACATATATCCAAAGTTGATAGCGACTCTTCTTCTCAAACCCCAAGAAGGATACAGTGTAATTCTTAATTCTCTAGTAGCATGATAATTGGCTGATTCAATTAATTGTAGAGTCACATCCCTAGATAAATTTTCACCAAACACCTCAAAAACTTGCTCGGAACAGTTATTTTGAGCAGCGTTTTTAAGTTCTGAATTGCGACCTTCATAGGCTAATAATATTGCATCTAAACAAGTTCCATAATCATAAGAATTGTCAAAATCAAAAACTATTTCTTCTATTCTAGGGTCTTGGGTTTCAGGAATAGGATTAACATGACCTTCATTATTTCTAGCTTCCAATGAATCTAAAGATTCATTAGTAGTTACTAAGTATTGATGATCGGATGATTCTTTAATTTGATGAGAAGTAATAGATGCTTCATCTTGAGCTGTGTTCGTTTCAAGAGGCAAAGCGGTAGCTGATTCTATTCCTGATAATACACCTAGTACTATTAATGCTTTTAAAATATTTTTCATTTTCCAAATTTATTAATTACTAATTTGTAATTATTCTAATCATCGAATTGATAATTTTTGGTTAACTAGTTTGATTATCTATTTTTTTACTTTTAAGTCTTACTATTTACATAGTTATACAGAATTTTTATAGTTAGTAAATTTAACAAAATTAGTAACAATATAATCTCACAAGTCTTCATCCTTGACTCCAAAGAATTAAGGATGAAGACTGCTAAATGTCTGCCTAATCAAGCTCTTATTTACTAAATCAAGGTAAAATTTAACTAAAGGTCAGAATAATTCTCCATTAGCATTGCGGTGGTGTAATTTCAAAAACTGATATAGCTGAACAGAGAAAGGAAAATTAATCATGTCTTTGGCATTAACAGAAGAAAACGTCGAAACCGTATTAGACGAATTACGCCCCTATCTAATGGCGGACGGTGGTAACGTAGAGTTAGTTGATATAGAAGGACCCATAGTCAAATTAAGATTACAAGGGGCTTGTGGTTCTTGTCCTAGCTCTACTATGACTCTAAAAATGGGTATTGAACGTCGTCTGCGGGAGAAAATTCCTGAAATTGCTGAAGTAGAACAAGCTCTCTAAACCAACAGCAATTAATATAGTTGTGAAAAAGTAGGGGAAAGCAAAAGCTACCCCTGCTTTTTTGATTGATACCTAAATTTTCTTCCCCCTCTTCCTTGTCTCATCTCAACCCCTCATTTCAAAGTTGACATAGTACTAGTGCCAAAACGCAGAGTACCAAGGCACAAACAACTCACGTCAACTCCTGTCTTACTAAGCTGAATCTTTTTCGTAGTTATTTCTCTTTGATATTAAGTGCTTCAACAAAATTACTTACACACTTTAGTAATATATAAAAATCTCTCTAATTCTTTTCTGTTGCCTATTGCCTGTTCCCTTTCTCAACTATGTAATTTATTTTGTGCGACTACTCATAACATTTATCATTTAACAATTATGAAAGCTTGGTTAGTTAGTGTCGGAATTTTATTTGTTTTAGTAGAAATTTTTTCTTGGGTAAAAAACTTTATTTTGCCTTTACCAGTTTATATTTTAGCAGGAGCTTTTATTGCGATCGCATCTAACTATGATCAAGGGATTATGGCTATGTTTCGTCAAGAAACAACAAACCCAAACGATATAATCACTCAAACAGCATCTCTAATCGAAGAACGAAAAGCACTTGAACAAAATAGTTTATCTTCAACTCTTATTCCCTCTTCCAAGTCTTCCAGCAAATCCTAATTTATAATTCTGAAATATAATTATTGATTGAATACTAAAAGTTGATAAATGTTAAATGATTTCAAGTTGTCCATAATAAAAGTTCAGCCAAAGAATCTTTTTCTAATGGCTGAGAAACAACTAATCCTTGTCCATAATCACAATCTAAAGATTTAACATATTTAAGTTGCTGATTTGATTCAATATTTTTGACCGTAATTTTTAGATTCATTTGATTAGCCAAATTAATCAATAACTCAAACATATTGTTTGAATTTTGCGACCAACTTGAAGTTGAGTTTTGTGGTACATTATTCAGTTGATTTGATAAGATAATATTAATTTTGACATTTTTAATCGGAAAATTCATCAAATAAGTTAAAGCAATATGATTTAGATGACAATATCCCTTACCAAAGTCGTCTACTATCACTTCAATTTGACGAGATTGTAACTTTTCTATAGTTTTAAAAGCAGCTTCAGGAGCATCTGCAATCGCTTTTTCTGGTATTTCTAATTTGAGATATTTACCTTCAATTCCCGTAGCATCTAAAATTTGATCTAATTTTTCGATTAAATCAGATTGTTTAAACTGTTGTGGAGATAAATTGATACTAACCTTAATTTTTAGTTGATGTTCCTGTTGCCAATAAACTATATTTTGACAGGCTTCTAAAATTACTAAATATCCCAATTCAACAATTAAACCCGTTGCTTCAGCCAAACTAATAAATTGGGAGGCACTAATTAAACCATAAACGGGATGATTCCAATGCACTAAAGCTTCTAATTCTAAAATTTTGCCTGTAGCCAAACAAATCACTGGTTGATAATAAACAATAAATTCTTGGTTAGCAATAGCTTGTTTTAAATCAGACTCATCTTCAGAATCACCATTATTATCTCCTGGCAATTTATTTAAAGTCATTTCTGGATAAAAGACTTGGTAAATATTTTTGGCTTTAGATTCTTGTAAAGCAATATTTGCATCGTGTAGGATGGATTCTATAGAATCATATTTATCATTAAGTATCACAATTCCGATACTGTTATTAGCATAAATATTATTTTTTTTAAGTTCAAAAGGTGCAGCCAGAGTTTTTTGAGTTTTTTTAGCTATATTAATTATTTCTTCAAATTTCTCAATTCCATAAAGTAAAATAGCAAATTCATCTGCTTCAAAGCGACCAATATAAGATGATCGAGGAAAACAGGAAATTAATCGGTTAGCAATAGTAATTAATAATTGAGTAGCTTCAAAAATACCATGAGTATTTTTAATCTTTTTAAAACAATCACAGTCAATTGAAAAAACTGTAAATTTAGCATTAGGCTGTTTTTTTAATTGTTGAATAGATTGAGTAAGTTTGCCAAAAAAAGAACTACGATTGATTAATCCTGTTATGGGATCTTGTAGTGCTTTACGGATCATTTTATCTTCCGCTTTACGACGTTGAACAATTTCTTTTTGAAGTTGTTGATTAGCATTTTCTAATTCTTCTGTACGTTCTTTGACCCTATTTTCTAATTCGGCATTCAGCTCTGCAATTTCTGCTTTACTAACTTCAATAAGAAGCTGATTTTTAATTCTGATCAGAACTTCTTCAGATTCACCAGCTTTAGGAATATAGTCAACTCCTCCCACTTCAAAAGCTTTTTTCTTATCAAAAATATCTTTTAAAGAACTTAAAAAAATTACAGGAATATCACGAGTTTTTTCTGAACTTTTTAACTGCTTACATACTTCATAACCATCTAGTTCTGGCATGAGAATATCTAACAAAATGAGGTCTGGCCATTGTGCTTCTGCTATGGTGATGGCAGTTGCTCCATCTAAGGCAATACGAACTGCATAGCCCTCATCTTGAAGTAGTCTAGAAAGCACTCTCAAGTTAGATGACGTATCATCCACAACCAAAATATTAGCTGTAAGTTCTTTATTAGATTTAATGATATTCAAAGAGCTAATTGTGCATTAATATTATTACCTATGTCTAAGTTGCCCGAAAGTGCTGCAAAATTTACTATTCCATCTATGTATTTTTCCAAGAATTCCTAGCAATATCCATCAAAATGTTATGGGTGCTTTGGGCTTGGGTATCTCCTCTGGGTTGTTTTTGAATATAGGTGCCATTAGATTTAAGTTCCCAAGCTTGACGATTGTCTGCCAACATAATCCCGAGAATTTCTTGTAAATCTTTAGCTAAATTAGGAGATTCAACCGGAGTTACGGCTTCTACACGACGACTGAGATTTCTCGTCATCCAATCCGCACTACCAATATAAATTTCTTCTTTTCCCTGATTATGAAAGTAAAAAATACGAGAATGTTCTAAAAATCGTCCTATTATACTAATAACATGGATATTGTCACTAATCCCCTTGATTTGTGGACGCAAACAACAAATTCCCCTTACTATTAAATCTATTTCTACTCCTGCTTGAGATGCTTCGTAAAGAGTAGCA
This sequence comes from Xenococcaceae cyanobacterium MO_188.B19, assembly GCA_030065715.1. GTDB lineage: Bacteria > Cyanobacteriota > Cyanobacteriia > Cyanobacteriales > Xenococcaceae > JASJCP01. The sequence goes on from JASJDF010000032.1 coordinate 13,372, forward strand.
ATAACTTGTCCATCAACAAGGGAGTTCATTTTGCCTACAATGCGACCTTTTCCTCCATTGCGACAGTGGGTTATTTCTCGCTGAATCATCTCAATCATGCGATCGCGTAAATTCACAGGGGCTGCTAAAATTTTACGATAGGACTTTTGCCGAGAGTAACCAGTTAAAAAATTAAACAAGTCAGTTAAATCTGCCCCCAAATCTTCTTGACAACTAAACAGACCCAAATCCGTATATAATCTGGCAGTTTTAGGATTATAGTTACCTGTTCCCACATGAACATAACGTTGAATCTTATTTTCTTCCTGTCGGACGATAAGAGTAATTTTAGTGTGGGTTTTCAATCCCACTAAACCGTAAACTACATGAACTCCAGCATTTTCTAGCTTTCTTGCCCAGTTAATATTATTCTCTTCATCAAAACGGGCTTTAAGCTCTACTAAAGCTACTACTTGCTTACCATTCTGGGCTGCTTCAATTAAAGCTTTAATAATCGGAGAATCCCCAGAAGTACGATAAAGAGTCATTTTAATTGCTAAAACATCGGGATCTGTAGCTGCTTCAGTAATAAAACGTTGAACAGTACGACTAAAGGAATGATAGGGATGATGTACTAACAAGTCTCCTTCACGAATAATCTTAAAAAAATCATGTCCGTCTTCAACCCCTTGAAGACGTTGTAATCTTGAAGGTAAAACAGAAGACCAAGGTTGATCTTTGAGATCGTTTAAAGGTAGTTTCATGAAAAACATTAAATCCCCTAAGCCCACTAAACCATCAATGTCATAAACGTCATTTTCTCCGAGGGATAATTCCCCCATAATGGTGGAGCGAAGTTCTTTAGGAGTGGAAGATTGAATCTCTAGGCGTACTGCGGAACCACCAAGCCGTCTTTTTTGCAGTTCTTTTTCGATAGCTAGTAATAAGTCATCTGCTTCGTCTTCCTCTACTGCTAAATCCGCATTACGAGTGACTCGAAAACTATAGCACTCTTGAATATTCATCCCGGGAAATAACGATTCTAGATTATGGGTAATCAGTTGTTCGATGGGAATACCAGTCCAAGCGCTCTTCTTCCCTTTATATGTTTGACCCAATTCTTCTGGTAGGGGAATAAAACGGGGTAATACTTTGGGAATTTTAATTCTGGCAAATAACTCCCCTTCTATATCGGGGTCTTTAATAACTACTGCTAAATTAAGACTGAGATTAGAAATGTAGGGAAAAGGATGGGAAGGATCAACAGCTAAGGGAGTTAGAACTGGAAAAATATGCTCTTCAAAAAACTCATTAAGATAGGTTCTTTGCTCTTGATTCAAATCTACATAATCTAGGATATGAATATTATTTTTGGCTAATTCTGGGATAAGAACCTTTTGGAAAAACTGATGCTGCTTTATTACCATTGGGCGTAGTAGTTCTCCAATCTCCTCAAGCTGCTGTGCTGGAGTCCGCCCATCCAAAGATAACTTGGTGACTCCTGCTTCTACCTGCTGTTTTAAACCTGCTACCCTAACCATAAAAAACTCGTCTAGGTTAGAGCTAAAAATTGCCATAAACTTAAGCCGTTCTAGTAGGGGAGTCCTTTCGTCTAAAGCTTCGTGTAGTACTCGACGATTGAACTCCAACCAACTTAGTTCTCGATTGAAGTAGTATTTTGGATCTTTTAAGTCTAGGCTAATATCAGCAGTTTTAGTAGAAGTCATCTTAGCAAGTCTATATGTAAAAAATAGCAGACCACTTATAGGCACTAGTTTATTTTTACAACAGATTGCCAATTTAATATCTAGAATCGAGAAACTGATTAAGAGGGAATTTTTTTAGTCCCCATCAAATCTTGTCCCAAAAACATCTCATGATTTTTTGTCTGTTCCTTTTTCGGCTTTGGAGTAGTTGGAGCCTGATATTTGATTAAATCTGCCAAATCTTGCAGCTGATTAATTGCTTCTGCTCCTTCTAGTTTCATCAATTCACGATCATTACGCATTTCAGTCCAAGTAATACCGTAATCAGAAACTAAAAAGCGAATCAAATGCTCTTCTCCTAAGCTTGCCATAAAAGAAGCACTATTCATCTCGCCCCCACAGGTATAGCAGGAAGCCAGATAACCACGATTCTCTAAGGCGATCGCTAAAGCCTGAAGATCCATCACCAAGTCGCGTACGAATTGACGGTGTTGTTGTGCAAGTCTCGTAAACACTTTATTCCTCCAAACACCACTTACCATCTTAGACTATTTAATATTGTTTTAATATTTGTTTATTTGATAGGGTTAATAATGAAAGCTAAAGGTTTCCTATATGTATCAAATTAGATGGATTTAAAACACCACACCGGTCTTTATTTTAATGAGATGCAATTAAATGCCCTGGTTTTTGTTGATCGTTGATAGAGTATACCTCACCTATTTGAGAAGTAAACAGGTTCAAAAACGGATAAAAAATAACATTCGCTACAAAAAGACGTAAGATAGAAGCAAATTTTTGCCAAAGACGATAAATCTCATTAGAATAAACGGCAAAAATATATTGGTGTACGAGGAGAAAATGGCAATTCAACTACAACAGGCTTTAACTGTGGGCAAATACCTATTTGCCCAAAAATTACAGGGTAAAAAAAGATTTCCCCTAGTTTTGATGCTCGAACCTTTATTTCGATGCAACTTAGCTTGCTCTGGCTGTGGGAAAATTCAGCATCCAGCAGAAATACTCAAGCAGCATCTTACCCCAGAAGAATGCTTTGCTGCGGTTGAAGAATGTGGCGCACCAGTGGTTTCTATTCCTGGAGGAGAGCCTCTACTTCATCCCCAAATCGGAGAAATTGTTCAAGGACTAGTTGAGCGCAGAAAATTTGTTTATTTATGTACCAATGGCTTGTTATTGGAAAAAAGTTTAAGTAAATTTAAACCTTCCCCCTACTTGACTTTCAGCGTTCATTTAGACGGATTAAGAGAACAACACGATCGCTGTGTAGATCGTTCGGGAGTCTTTGACAAGGCGATCGCAGCTATTAAAGCAGCAAAAGCTAAGGGTTTTCGCGTCGCTACCAATACCACTGTATTTGAAGGAGCAGACCCCAAGGAAATGCAAGAATTTTTCGATTTCCTGGAAGATTTAAACATCGATGGCATGATGATTTCTCCTGGCTATAGTTATGAATGGGCGCCAGATCAAGATAGCTTCCTAAAGCGAGAACAAACCAAAGCCTTATTTAGAGCTATTTTGGCTCCTTGGAAATCGGGACAGAAACAATGGAACTTCAATCATAATCCCCTGTTTCTCGAATTTCTCATGGGAGAAAAAGACTTTGAATGCACTCCTTGGGGAAGTCCTAGTTATAGCGTTTTAGGTTGGCAAAAACCCTGCTATCTCCTAAACGAAGGACATTATAAAACCTATCGAGAGCTAATCAATAATACTAATTGGGACAACTACGGGCGGGCTAGTGGTAATCCTGAATGTGCAGATTGCATGGTACATTGTGGCTACGAACCCACAGCAGCAACCGCAGCAATGCAACCAGAAAATATGGGGAAAGCTATTTCTGCTTTGTTTGGCTAATAGATAGGGTTTAGTTGTTAATTGCTGAACTGCTAATTCCTTAGCTAAATTTGCACCCTACTTATCAATCAAGATAATAGAGGTGCAATTTCCTTTGTTCCTTGCTTGCTCATTAAGTAACAAATGAGCAATTTAAGGATTAATTTGTATCTAATGTGTAACCGACATACAATTTCATTCTTGAGGAAAGAACATGGAACGTCGTAAATTCTTAGGTTGGGTCACTGTGGGAACATTGGCTTCGTCTTTACCCGTAGTTATTGCTGCTTGCTCTTCTAATAATAATTCTTCTAGTGAGGTTAACTCTGCTTCATCTTCAACAGTCCAAATCGATTCTACTCCTGATGGAGAAGGCTTTGTTGCGGTAGGAACTAATCAAGAACTAGAAGAAAAAGGGTATATATATGATAGGCAATTGGGCGTAATTGTTGTTTCCAATAGTGGAACATTGGCAGCTTTGAATCCTAAATGTACCCATAAAGGATGTGATGTTGTTTGGAAAGGAAATGATGGAGAATTAGTTTGTCCTTGTCACGGCTCTAAGTTTGGAGTCGATGGAGGAGTTCTTGCTGGACCAGCAACGCAGTCTTTGCCTGTATATTCGTTTAAACAGGAAGGAAATTTAATTAAGGTCAAAGTTGCCTAAAATTTTTTATTTAACTTTAATTCTTCAAGGTTTATTAGTAGGGGCGTAGTGTAATACGCCTCTAAAATATCTAAACTCAAGGTTTTATAGCGAGATTCATGTAAAATCTTGCAAGATAATCTGAAAACTTTCCGATATAGATATATTTTTATGACTTTATTCACTCGCGAGGAAATTCTTAACCAACTTGCCCAGGGAAAATCTTTTCATCAAGCTGAACTCAGTAAAATTAATCTCGAATCAGCAAATTTAGATCAAGCTCAATTTACTGAAGCCTATCTACGGGGTGCTAATCTTAGTCAGACTTCTTGCAGAGAAACAGATTTTAGTAGAGCTATTTTAAGATTTGCTCAGCTCTCAGAGGCAAATTTGACTAGGGCAAAATTAACGAGAGCAGAACTCAATAGTGCTCAGTTAAACAGAACTAATATTAGAGAAGCAGAAGCAACTAAAGTAAAACTGTATGCTGCTAATCTTGATTTCCTCGAAGCTTCTTTGACAATTTTAACCGAAGCAGATTTACGGGATGTTGTGGGAACATCTTCTAACTTTAGTAGCGCGAATTTAGAAAAAGCTAATTTAACTAATGCTCATCTTGACCATGCTAATTTTAGCAATGCTATCCTGAGAAAAGCGATCGCAATTAAAGCAAATTTCCCCCAGAGTATTTGGCGAAAATCGAATTTAGAAAAAATTAATTTTAGCTACAGCAGTCTAATAGAAGCTGATTTTAGAGAAGCTAGTCTAATTGATGCTAATTTTACTGACGCTAATTTAACCTTGGTCAATTTCCAAGCAGCAGAATTGTTAGAAACAAGCTTTAAAAACGCTAACTTAGAAAAAGTCGATTTTACAGATTCCTCTTTGTTAACAGCAAATCTAGAAGGTGCAACATTAACTCAGGTTGATTTTACTCGCACAATCTTACAAGATGCGAATCTAGAAAATA